>JBEBVI010000020.1:0-22543 GCA_040392805.1 Taibaiella helva | reverse complement strand
AAAAAAATCACTCGACCCTAAGGCGGAGATAACGGATGATTTTTACCTATAAGACTGTATTTCGAGAATCTCACGAGCGGCATATGTCTGAGAAAGGGATACCGCCTGTTTCGAGTGGGCTCAACGACCGGTATCCCTTTCTTTAAGACTAATTATTAAATGGGAGAACATTTCTATATACCCGGATTAACGTAGTCCGGTTTATGCGACCATCTGCCGAAAACGTTACTACCAGGCTTGGCAAGGAGTGCTTAAAATAGAACCGTGTTTACTTAAAAAAACATAACCATTTTAAACACCTCACCCATAAGATTTTTTACTTAAAGATTTATCACTATTATAAAAAGAGAACTTAAATTACTTTATTGCTTAATTATTTTTTCTACACAAACCGGCCTCCCTTGTTTATCCGTAATATGCAACAGGTAAATGCCCCTGCTTAATCTCTCAAGGGATAATTGCTTCGTTTGTTCACTACTCAATATTTGCCTTCCTTCTATGGTAAACAAAGAGATATTCACACTTACCGGACAGACAATATTAATTTTATCCTTTGCAGGATTAGGATAAATTCTTGTGGCACTTTTCACCGTCACACCATCGGCAGAGATAGAAGATGGGTCTATACTAGTAACAACATACACCTCAGAAGTATCCGAGCAACCCAACTCATTAGTGACTACAACCTGGTATTCAGCATTCTCCGTTACAATATAAGTCTCTCTTGTAGCCCCGGGAATCATTTCACCGTCTTTTAACCATTGATAAGAGCCTTGAGCGCCCGTTGTCCCTAAAACATTTTCCTCTACGGTAATTATCGGTTCAGAGTAGGAAACAAATATATCTTTGGTTCTTACTGCAAGGGTATCACCACATTTGTTATAAACATATACGCTTATTGCTCCGGATTCTATCACACTCATATCAACAGTAATGGCATTGGTGTCGCTTTCATGTACACTACCATCGGGTAATAACCACACATAGCGGGACGCGATACCTAACAGATAGGTGGAAAATGTTGCGAGGCCGCCACTTCTGCACACTGTATCGGAACCGTATATATCTGAAGTGACTATAGCATCCGCATTCAGCAGGCAGCGGACAGATTTACCACTTTGAGCATAGCTGCTACTAACGCCGGCAAGCATCGGGAATGCATAATATCCGCCACTTTCCGGAGTACCTGAATATTGCTCTGTTGGTGTGCTGGTCCAGTAGCCTTGCGTATAGCCGCTACCTTCCAGTGTTAAAGTACCCAATCTGCCCTTCGAACCTGTAACCGGGAATTTTAAGTTGGAATTAAATCCATTAGCTATACTGGTAATATTCTCTGCGATTAAAATATTAGCCCACTCTGCAGAATCCCCCAAATGCCAACCACTTCCTAAAACAGCACAAGGGCTAAAACCGTTAGTTGCTGACGGAGGATTATTGGTCCAGGTATTGTTTTCATTTCCATTGGTCCACCAATAAGGGGAAGGATTAGGAGATGTAATAAAGCTATCCGAACAGATGTTGAGCCCGGAAGGGTCATTGGCTGCCAAAGCAGAAGCTGCTTTACTGCTAATAACGGCTCTTAACTGGTGTCCGTCGTCCCAGCGTCCCCACTGGAAATAGTCACCATAGGCACTGGCATCAGTACTTGCTGTAGCCACCTGCATAGCACCGAGATTTTGCTGTAACCATACATTACTATCAGCTGCACGTACTGTGGTATAAGTTACCTGCTGGTTCTGGTAATAGAAGGTTACAGAGCCTAAATCGCCGATATTAGGTCCGGGCTGTACTGTTTGCGCCCTTACATTAAGGCAGAAAATCATAAAGACAGATAAAAATACGGCGATCAATAATTGATAAGCCCATACTCTGTTAATGGTTAATACAGAGGGCAAAGAAGTACAATACAATTTCATCAGGAAAGCATTTTATGTATTTAACAAAAAAATCAGATCATAGGGATATAGTATTTTCATTATCCGGCTTAGGAGTTCTTCTTAATACCAAAGATGTAGAATGCTCCAGATAAGCCAACTCCTCTGTCGGGCTGATTGAATAATCCTTTCACAACACCCAATCAGGTTAGGACTGAAAGCTCTATAACTTTTTTCTCTATCGGCGCAGATAAAAATGTTACCTGTTCGCCACAGTTCATGATGTTCGGAGAATCCTACGTAGATATTCTCGCACAATATTCGCATTTTTAGCAGGTTCAAACTATCGGAAAACTACCAAATCTGAAAAACGTAAAAATACTTATTGTAAAAATCACAAACTATATAATATTGGTAAGTATTCACTTGCTAAATTTCCGTTTATGAAGCTATTTTTGGAAGAGCAAAAAATGACAGTAATTTGACTCCCGAAAAACACCGGGGCGGCATTGTATAACTATAAAATGCTGTAAATTCACGTTATATGGCAAAAAGGCTCTCCGTCTCCTTAATGAAAGCAGGGTTAGTTTTTATACTGATGCTGTCTCATTTCTTCATACCCCGTTCGACTCCTGTTCATGCTCAGGAGTTTTGGAGCTTGCGTAATAAGGACCATCGTTTAAGTGACACTATGTCTATAATAAGCCTGATAACGCAAGGAGAAAAAATTAAGGATCATCATTCCGACAGTGCTGTTTCGATATACAACAAAGCATTCTCACTAAGCAAAATGTATGGTTACCATTCTGGCATGGTTCATTCAGCAATAGAACTGGGACGTTTATACCATTTTAACGGCCAGTACCAGAAGGCTTTAGCTTTTTACAACTTAGCCTTGAAAAATAAAGGAACAGCAGGAGATAGTATAAAAGTGTACAACGGTATGGCGGCAACCTATAATTTATTGGGCAATTGTAAAGATGCCGTGCAATACTATCTCAAAGCTATCACCCTGGTAGAAAAAGAGATGGGGAATAATGCCACAACCATGGTACAATTGTACTTTGCTCTTTCAACGGCCCTTCATCAATGCCAGGAACATCAAAAAGCAATATCATATATCGACAAAGCCCTGCCCCTTGCCCGGCAAAAAAGGGATATTTATTTACAATCCAGGCTATTGAATATGAAAGGAGTTTGCCTGTTTTACGGAAAGAAATCATTTGCTGAAGCCGTTCCATACCTGGACTCCGCTATACAGTTAGCTAAGTCTATCCCCGATTATCAGTTATTACACCCGGTCTTGGTAAATAAAGGTACACTCATGGTGAGAGCCGGCCTTGCACAGGAAGCCATACCTGTATTTTTAGAAGCAAAAAAAATAACCGAACAACGGCCCGTTAACCTAAATGACAAAATAGCTACCATAAGCGCACTCGGTGAAGCTTTTCTTAGCCTCGGAAAGTATAAAGAAGCGGAAAGCAACTTTTGGGAAGCATGGAAATATGCCGGGCAACTCCCCAAAGAAAAGCTGTTTCTGTTATACAACCTGGCAGACTTATATGAGGCAAAAGGTGACTACAAAAAGGCCTTTGCCTATCAAAAAGATTTTATGAAACTAAGCGATAGCATACAAAATAAAGAAGTCATCCTGGCTGTAAATACCCTGGAAGCAAAATACCAGGTGCTTGTAAAAGACAGGAAGATAACCCAAAACCAGTTGCTTATCAGCAATCAACAGGAAAAAATTACCCGTAAGAACCTATGGATTGTATTTAGTACGGGCATAAGTATTATCAGTGTATTGCTCTTTGCTATCTTCTATTTTTATCAAAAGCAAAAGCATAATGCGCTAATCAGTAACAGGAAGATAGAACAACTCCAGGCAAAAATTGAAGGCGAGGAACAAGAACGACAAAGATTAGCCCAGGAACTGCATGACGGCATCAACAGCCAGTTAGCCGGTGCTAAGTCATACGTATTGGCTATGGGCAATATTTTTCCCGAACTTCAGCATGCTCCCGTATTTAAAGAAACGAATAAGACCTTGAATGAAATATCAGATAATATCCGGAAGGTAGCACAAAACCTCCTGCCCGGGGAATTAACCAATCAGCGACTGGCAACAGCCATACATAAATTCTGCACTTCGCTTACCCGGGATACAGGTATCGAAATAGAGTTTCATGCTTATGGAAGCTTTACAGATATATCCCCCTCGCTGGCGCTAAATATATACCGCATCACACAGGAATTATTACATAATGTGGTAAAGCACGCCAATTCGCAGGAGGCCATTGTATTGCTCAACGAACATCCTGATGAAATCAGTCTTATTGTGGAAGATAATGGGAAAGGCATGAAAATAGAAACACTTAAAGATACCGGCGTAGGCTTAAGAAGTGTACGGGCAAGAGTACAAGCCCTGAATGGAATTATTAATATAGAGTCGGAAGAAGGCAAAGGCACTATTGTCAGTACTTTTTTTCCTAAGAAAATCATACTCAAAAGCGAAATAACACATACAAATACCTAAATTGAGCCATTATAAATAACCAATGAAAATCCGTGTTGCAATTACCGACGACCACCCCACAGTACGCAGTGGCTTGGAAACGATGTTACAGACTCAGCCGGAAATAGAAATAACGGCTTCCTATGCTTCCGGTAATGCGCTGCTATCCGGGTTACAACAGGAACAGCCGGACCTTTTACTACTGGACATCCATTTACCCGATATTCCCGGAAATGAACTGGTGAAAATAATCGGTGAGAAATATCCGGCAATCCATATAATAATACTGACCGGGGCAAACAGCGCATTCCTGATAAAGTCGCTATACAGCTCCGGAGTAAAAGGATACCTGCTCAAAACCTCCGGGCAGGAACAGCTCCTGGCGGCAATTAATCAAGTAGTCAATGGAGAAATATACCTGTCTGCAGACATCAAGGATATCCTGTCTAAAAGTGCGCTTAAACAAAAGCCCGGCATAACCTATACTAATGAAGAATTAACCGACCGGGAGAAAGAAATCCTCCAGCTCATTTCTGAGGAATATACCAGTCAGCAGATTTCCGAAAGAATGCACCTAAGCCCCAGAACAATCGAAAATTACCGCTTAGGGCTTATGCAAAAACTGGAAGTTAAAAATATAGCCGGGCTGATAAGGAAGGCTATTTTTATGGGTATTATTAAATAAAAGAGCGCCTAATTCAACAGCAATACCTCCTCCAAAACACTTCCAACACACGCGTTAGGCACCTGAATATGTAATAAAGCAGCAAGAGTAGGTGCAATATCTGTAATAGAAACCGTGCGGAATGAGCTTCCCTTTCGGATACCCCAACCATACCAGAGCAGAGGGATATGCGTATCATAAGGGTTCCACGAGCCATGTGTAGTACCTTTGGAACCATAGCCACTATACCATGCCGGATCCATAATAATTTGTATCACACCACTACGTTTAGGGTAATATCCATTATCAATCATAGCAGATATGGCAGCCGGCAACCGGTCATTTCCGGGATCTTCCAGATCTGACACCTGCGTTACGCCCTCCTGCCCGCGCAGGTATTTCTTAATGGCCGACTTTATATCTTCCCGGTCCAGTTTATTGACCGCTATAGCATTTTCATTCAGATGTACCTGGTAATTCATTAATGACTTCACAAGGCCGGCATAACCCAACTCCCTTTGCAGAAAGCTATTGATTGCGTTGGTCCATTCCGAGATCTTCACAGAACGGGCAGGTATGCTCTGATCCTGTAAAAAGGCGGCATTGTGTGCTCCACCATGATCGGCAGTAAGAAAAACAGTATATGCACCCTTCCCTATTTCCTTATCTAAAAAAAGCAGGAAAGCTTCCAGTTCCCGGTCAAGACGCAGATAAGTATCTTCTATTTCTATGGAATTCGGTCCATACTGATGCCCTATATAATCGGGACTGGAAAAACTCAAAGCCAAAAAATCGGCATAATTTCCCTGACCTAACTTTTCGCCGGATATACACGCTTCGGCCATCATGCGGATAAATGTATTTCCCTGCACTGTACTCCTTATAGCACCTTTGTCTTTGGCCAGTGAGGTTTTATGAGGAAAAACCGGTTCCGTCTCCCAGCTGCTGACAGCTTCATAGCTATTATTATCTGCGGTACTGTTTTCGTAGCTATACACAGGATATAAAGTGCTCCAGTCAGATTGCATCAGGCTGTCTCCTACATTTCTTTCATTAAATTCCTGTAACCATGCCGGAAGACTGTCTCTTCCGTAAAAGCTGCTGGTTATAAAAAGACCGGAACCACCTTCGTACCAATAAGCAGCCGTAGCGCTATGCCCGGCAGGCAGTATAGCGCCCCTGTCTTTTAAAGAAATGCCTATGGTACGCGATTTAAATTGAGTAGCAAGCCTTAGTTCGTCCGTGATCGTCGTAGCCGTCATATTCCGGGGACTCATCAGCCCGGCTTTCCCGCCACCGATACTTTTTACCGTAGTATCCTCCGTACAATACCATTCTTTGCCGGTATGCCTGTCTATCCAATTGTTTGCAACAATACCATGCAAGGCCGGTACTGAACCGGTATAAACGGAAGCATGTCCCGGGGCAGTATAGGAAGGCAAATAATTAATATATGTATTCTGGTAATTAAACCCTTCCCGCATAAGGCGCTTAAAACCACCGGGACCATAACGTTCATAATAACGATATAGATAGTCCCATCGCATTTGGTCTACAACAATGCCCACTACCAACCTAGGTCTTTCAATATTCCGGGCAGATGAAGAGACGGCACAAAGAATACATATACAAAAAACGAAATTGGTAATTCGCTTATTTACACATTGCATAGCTATAATAATGAACCTATTAGATCCGGTTTCAGTCACCAAACTTATGCAAAGTAAAATAAATGACGCTCCCTTTTATTTTTACTGTCTTATTTTTGCCTTTTGTCAGAATGACTGTACTATGCTTTTTCAGACCTCTGATAATGGCACAGTACATCTGTTAAATAAACAATATAAATATGGACGCTACGCAAAATAACGTCATCGCAAACGGAAAGCTATCTTACGAAGAATTCAGGGAAGAAATATTAAACGACTACGAGCTGGCAGTAGCCAGCCGGGAAGCCAGTTTAATCGGCAGGAGAGAAGTGCTTACCGGTAAAGCCAAATTCGGAATTTTCGGAGATGGCAAGGAGCTGGCACAGATTGCCCTGGCCAAAACATTTCGCAATGGAGATATACGCTCCGGCTATTATCGTGACCAAACCCTGATGTTCGCAACAGGTATGAGCAATATAGAACAGTTTTTTGCACAACTGTATGCCAATCCCGACATCACTGAAGAACCGGCTTCCGGCGGACGTATGATGAATGGCCACTACGGCACACGCTGGCTGGATGAACAAGGACAATGGAAAGATCTTACTGCACAGCCTAATTCAACAAGTGACATCTCTCCCACCGCAGGCCAAATGGTCAGAGCCTTAGGTGTAGCCTACGCATCCAAACTGTATCGCAATGCAGACAACCTGCAAAAGGGATTCGAAAGGTTTTCAGATAAAGGGAATGAAGTAAGCTTCTGTACTATCGGCGATGCCTCAACGAGCGAAGGGCTTTTTTGGGAAACCTTAAATGCCGCCGGTGTATTAAAGGTGCCATTGGCTGTTTGTGTGTGGGATGACGGCTACGGAATATCTGTGCCAAGAGCGTATCAAACCGCTAAAAATTCGATCTCCGAAGCAGCTTCCGGAATGCAATATGACGAAAAGATCGGAAGCGGAGTAGAAATATACAGAGTGAAAGGATGGGATTATCCCGCACTGGTGGAAACTTTCCAGAAAGGAATAGCACGTGTACGGGAAACACATATCCCCGCACTGTTCCATATACAGGAAGTGACACAACCACAAGGCCATTCCACATCCGGATCGCACGAACGCTATAAAAGCAAAGAACGGCTGGAGTGGGAAAAAGAAATGGACTGTGTAAAGAAGTTACGCGAGTTTATCCTGGAAAACAATATTGCTACCGAAGAAGAGGTTAATGCAATTGAGGAAAAAGCAAAAGACTATACCCGTACCTGTAAGCAAAAGGCATGGGATAAGTTTATTAACCCCATAAAAGAGCAAATCAGTAAAGTCGGCCAACTCAGCCAGGAGCTTATTGCAGCGGGCGGAGCATCAGCAGCAGGTATATCCGGTTTAGTGCAGGATCTGTCTGCATTAAGAGAACCTATCCGTAAAGATGTGATCAGAACCGTGTACCAGATTCTGAGGGCAGCGGGCCCCAGTAACCCGGCAGCTACACCTCTTCGTACCTACTACGAGCAACTTAAAGATGATGCAGAAGATAAATTCAACTCACGACTCAAATCCGTATCTGATACTTCAATAGAAAACACACAGGTTATTCCGGCCCAGTACAGCGATGATAGTCCTGTACTGAATGGCTTTGAAATACTAAACAAGTATTTTGATAACCTGTTTCATAATAACCCTGCAGTTTTCGCTTTCGGAGAAGATGTAGGACGGATCGGCGATGTCAACCAGGGCTTTGCCGGCTTGCAGGAGAAATATGGGGAACTGCGTATTTCAGATACCGGTATCAGGGAAGCCACCATAGTAGGCCAAGGTTTGGGTATGGCACTCCGCGGGCTAAGGCCAATCGCCGAAATACAGTACCTGGACTACCTGCTATATGGCCTGCAACCGCTGAGCGATGATGTAGCCACCTTACAATACAGAACGAAAAGCGGGCAGAAATGTCCTCTTATTATCCGCACCCGCGGGCACAGGCTTGAAGGTATATGGCATAGCGGTTCACCGATGGGTGTAATTATAAACGCCGTAAGAGGTATGAATGTATGTGTGCCCCGTAATATGGTTCAGGCTGCCGGTATGTATAATACACTGTTGAAAAGTGACGAGCCTGCAATCATGATAGAGTGCCTTAACGGATATCGTTTGAAAGAAAAAATGCCGGACAACCTCTCTGAATTTAATGTACCGTTGGGCATACCCGAGATATTACAGGAAGGTGAAGATATAACAATTGTTTCCTACGGGTCAACTATCAGGGTTATAGAAGATGCCATAGAGCAATACTTAAAACCACAAGGTATTAGCTGTGAGTTGATTGATGTTCAGACATTACTCCCTTTTGATACACAGCACAGCATAGTAAAGTCCTTGCAGAAAACAAGCCGTATCGTATTCATTGATGAAGATGTGCCAGGGGGCGCGTCGGCTTATATGTTCCAGCAGGTTATGGAATTACAGGGCGGATTCAAATGGCTGGATGCTACACCAAGAACACTATCTGCGAAAGCGCACCGGCCCGCTTATGCTACAGACGGAGATTATTTCTCTAAGCCGAATGCAGAAGATATTGCAACTATAATAGAAGAAATAATGAAAGAGTAATAAGATCTCTTCCAGATGATTTCCAGGATGTGTAATGCCATCATTTCTTTACTGTAAAAAATGAAGTGATGGTATTACTATTTTATTGAAACATACTACAGAAAAGGAATACAATTTTATTACAAATATTTATATTTCGCCAAAACTCGTAAAAAAAGATAGTTTTGGCGAAATATAAAATAACATCATTCTGAAAATAAATCATCCAGATCGATGATGTTCTGCACCAGTTCCTTGCTGTATTTATTCTCGCTTAATCCGAATGCTGTCACCATGGTCAGGAAAATATTCTTACGGGTTTTAGTATCACGCTGCAGTTCGGCAATTTTGTTTTTCAGGTTCAGGTAATGTCTTTTATCAATAGTAAACGGTGCATTATAAAATTTCATTTCGCACAGGTTCATAATATTGTCATCACGATCAATCAGCAGATCCACCTGTGCATTTTCGCTGAACCAGCTGCTGTTAGTAGAAAAGATAGCATCAATCCGTAGTGCGTTTTTGATCTGGCTGATATGTTTTAAGCAAATTGTTTCAAAGCTAAACCCGACCCACGAAAGGTAGCTCTGACTTTTATGTAACCTTTGCCAGGTACCCCGGCCACTATTCTTATTGTCACGGATAAACTTCAGGTAAAATTTAGAATACTCATCAGATAACCTGTATAGCGTAAGTTGTTTCTTATTGCCATAATAGGCATACTCACTGATAAACCCCGACTCAGCAAGCTCTGCCAGTTTCAGGGAGAAGTCGCCGCCACTCGGGGTTTTACTTTTCATGATAAGCTGCTGCCTCGTCATTCCTTTATTGACACCTGCCAATATCCTGACTATAGAAAGGTGTTTTTCCGAATCATCAAAAAGCGAAGCAAACAGCTGGTCAAACTCATTTCTCAGTACCCCGTCTTTAGTAAAACAAAGCTGATCTATATTCTGTGCTACGCTCAACCCTTTTTGAAGCTTTTCCAGGTAATGCGGAACACCGCCCATTGCCATATAAACCTGCAGGATATCATATTGAGTATAATTAATGCCCCGACTCTTAAGGAACATTGCCGTTTCATAAAGATTAAAAGGCAGTAAACGGATTTGTCGGGTAATCCTGTTGTGCAACCCACCCTTATTCCGGATGATCTTTTGTATCATGTAAGAAGCTGCCGAGCCGCATATGACAACTATCAGATCTTTTCGCCGGGTACAGTAACGATTCCAGAAATTCTCGAAAGCCATTAAAAATTTTGATCTCGCCGTTGCTATCCATGGAAACTCATCAATGAAGATCACCTTCTTTTTAGACGATTTCAGTTTATCCAGATAAGTTTCCAACAAAGTAAAAGCCTCTAACCAATCAGACGGCGTTTCTAATCCGGGCTTCTTTATTCTTCTTGAAAGCTCCTGGGCAAAGTTATTAAGCTGGTCGCTCATATTACCTTTATACAACCCGGTAACTTCAAATACAATTTCTTTCTTAAAGAACTCACGAATCAGGAAAGTTTTACCAATACGCCTTCTTCCATACACAGCAATCAACTCCGATTTATCATTCACCAAAGTCTCTTTCAGTAAATCTGCTTCCTGTTTTCTGCCGACAAGATTAGACATAATAAATAATTATATTTCGCCAAAAGTAGGAAAAAAAGAGAGTTTTGGCGGAATATAAATTTTTATAACGTATTTATTTGTCTCTTTTTTCTTTTAGTTACATCTCAACCGTTAGCCTTCCCCCAAAGCTACCTTAGATGAAATAAAACCTCAACTCAATAATACCCTGCCCTCCAATTTAGTAATATGCCTTACTTTTGTGACAAAAAATAAATGCAGCAATACCTCCAACTACTCCGGCATATACTTGATAACGGGACACCAAAAAGTGACCGTACCGGAACAGGTACGCTTAGTTGCTTCGGCTATCAGATGCGGTTTGATCTTCAGGAAGGATTTCCCCTGGTAACCACTAAGAAATTACATTTAAAGTCTATCATATATGAATTGCTGTGGTTCCTCAAAGGAGATACAAATATTGCTTATCTAAAAGAACATAACGTAAGTATATGGGACGAATGGGCAGATGCAAACGGTGATCTCGGTCCGGTATACGGGAAACAGTGGCGTAGCTGGGAGGGTGCTAATGGAAAGGTCTACGACCAGATCAAAGACGTTTTACATCAGCTAAAAAACAACCCCGACAGCCGCAGAATAATTGTAAATGCCTGGAATGTAGCCGATCTGCCGGAAATGGCATTAAGCCCCTGCCATGCTTTATTTCAGTTTTATGTAGCTAATGGCCGCTTAAGCTGCCAGCTATACCAGCGCAGCGCCGATGTTTTTCTGGGTGTTCCATTTAACATTGCATCCTATGCACTACTGACTATGATGATGGCCCAGGTCTGCAACCTGGAATATGGAACATTCATACATACTTTCGGTGACGTGCATCTGTACAATAACCATATTGAGCAGGCTCGCCTACAACTTACCCGTACACCATATCCGCTACCAACCCTGAAAATAAATCCCGAAGTAAAAGACCTGTTCCGGTTTTCGTTCGAAGATTTTATACTGGAAAACTACCAGGCACATCCTCATATTAAAGCACCGGTAGCTGTCTAAAAATAATAATCACATCTATACCGTAGGGTTACTTTTTAAAAGGCAATTTAAAATCATGATGCAATCTATAATAAAGCAAATAAAAGCAGCTGCAGCAATAGCCGTAAATCATTTATTCAATAGCGCTCAGGTCAGCGAAAATGATATACAGGTTAATGAAACCAAACCGGAATTTACCGGAGATTATACCATTGTCCTGTTTCCCTTTGTAAAGTCGTTACGACAGAACCCCGCAACTCTGGGTAAAGCTATAGGAGATTACCTCGTACAACATAACAGCGACCTGGTTTCCGGGTATGAAACGGTAGCAGGCTTTTTAAATCTCAGCTTATCAGAGCGCTATTTAGGGCTCTTCCTCACCCAGGCCTCTCGGAATACTTCGTTTGGCGCACAACAGGAACAGGATAGAAAAATAATGGTGGAGTACTCTTCACCCAATACAAATAAACCACTGCATTTCGGCCACCTCAGAAACATTTTCCTCGGTTGGTCGGTAGCCGAAATACTGAAAGCAAAAGGCAACGACGTCATTAAAGCCAATCTCGTTAATGACAGAGGTATCCATATCTGCAAATCTATGATTGCCTGGATACGCTACGGCGATAATGTCAGCCCCGAAAGTGCTGGCATCAAAGGCGATCACCTGGTGGGCGATTATTATGTACGGTTCAATGATGAGTATAAAAAAGAAATAGAGCAGCTCATCAGTAATGACTATGACAAAGAACGTGCGGAGAAAGAAGCCCCCATTATGAAAGAAGCGCAGGAGCTTTTACGCAAATGGGAGCAGGGTGACCCCAAAACACACGAACTATGGAAAAGGATGAACGGCTGGGTGTATGAAGGATTTGACGTTACCTACAAGAACTTAGGTGTTGATTTTGATAAATGGTATTACGAAAGTGATACCTATCTCCTCGGCAAAGCCATAGTAGAAAAAGGATTGAAGAAAGGCATCTTATTCAAAAAAGAAGACGGATCTGTATGGATCGATCTTACTGCTGACGGACTGGATGAAAAATTACTGTTACGTGCCGATGGTACTTCCGTGTATATGACCCAGGACTTAGGAACAGCACTGCTCAAATATAATGACTTTAAAACAGATCAATCGGTATATGTAATTGCTGATGAGCAAAACTACCATATGCAGGTGCTGAAGCTGATCCTGCAAAAATTAGGTGAGCCCTGTGCTGATGGTATATACCACCTCTCTTACGGTATGGTAGAGCTACCATCAGGCCGTATGAAAAGCAGGGAAGGAACAGTAGTAGATGCTGATGATATGCTGGCGGAAATGATAAAACTGGCAAAAGAACAAACCGAAGAGAAAGCAGGAAAAATACAGGAACTCAGTGAGGAAGAAAGAGAGAGATTATACCGCATGATCGGTACAGGTGCATTAAAATTCTATCTGCTACGTGTGGAGCCCAAAAAGAAAATGATCTTTGATCCTAAAGAATCTATAGATCTTCATGGATTTACTGCAACCTTTATTCAATATGCTCACGCGCGTATCTGCTCTATCATGCGCAATAATGAAGCTTCTTCTGATCCCTTCGTAATAGGTGAAGAACTGACACCCATGGAAAAAAAGCTGATCTTTCTTATGGAGCAGTTCCCGGGTATAGTAGAGCTTGCCGCAAAAGAATATAATCCATCCGTAATATGCAATTACGCCTTCCGCCTGGCCCAGGCCTTTAATTCTTTCTACGATAAGCATAGTATCGCCAAAGCGGAAAGTGAAGAGAAGAAACAGCTGAGACTAATGATCATTACGCTGACTTCACTCATCCTGAAAAGATCTATGGCATTACTGGGTATAGAAGTACCGGAGCGAATGTAATAAAGGCAGAGGTAAAATAATTTAGCGGATACGTAACAAAGGAATCATTACATATCCGCTAAATTATTACCTCTGCACAAAAAAGGCCATTATCTACCTGCCCCATCTGTTAGTGGTGGCTGTACCCGGGGCAGTACAGAAACTATTTTTTAAGCTTTACCTGTTTGATAGCCTTTATCAGGTTGCCGTCAATATCCGTAATGTTCAGTATATACATACCATCATGCAAATCTTTTATAGATAATGCGCGGGCATTACTAACCCTCCTGATCAATCTGCCCCCAAGATCCGAAATAGTAATATTTACATCAAATGGAGATTGGATATATAAAACATCGTTAGCCGGATTAGGATAGATGCTTACTGCCATTGCTCTGCTGTTAACCGGATCAATAGCATTATGGTTATCCACCTTATACACCTCTGAAGTATCCCGGCAACCATTTTCATCTGAAACGGCTACCTGGTAATTTCCATTAGCTTCAACCAGGTAAGTAGGTTCGGTAGCACCATCTATCACAACGCCATCCAAAAGCCACTGATAATCTGAGTAAGTTCCCGTTACCGACAGAGTAAATTCCTTAATCTGGATCACAGGCTTTTCAATATGATTGAAGGTCAGGTGAAGTACAACTGTACTATCGCAGCCGGTAGCATTGGGAAACACATGTATATAATCTCCGCTCACTGTATAAACCGAATCATAGTAAGTAAACGTTCCTTCACAGGTCGCTAATGTAAGTTCTGAAGATGAAGTATCCACACAGGCCAGTTTCAGCAGAAATACATCCGATCCCTCGTTAACCAGTGAGTCGTTACCATCGGGCAGGTTTGTCCTTAATATACCGGAAAAGTCACCTGCAACAAGGGCATTACCCGATCTGTCTATTGCCAGCCCCCTGCTGATATCTCCACCTACTCCGGCTATCTGTTTTGCCCATAGGTAATTCCCGTTGTTATCATATTTAGCAACAAAGGCATCCCAACCACCCTTACCAATCAGGCTTGGCGCTCCGGCTCCCATACTGAAGTCCACGGTATCTTTGTTGAATGTTCCGGCTATACAAAAATTACCGGCTCTGTCTAACGCTATTTCATAGCATTCTTCATCCACACGGCTACCCAGCCTTTTTGCCCAGATGTAATTGCCCTCTGCATCGTATTTGGTTATGAATACATCGTACAACCCTGCGCTGGTCAAATAAGCAGGGCCCGAAACCGGGTTGAAATCTGCGGTATTTTCAAAACGGCCTGTAGCGATAACATTATCGGATTGATCCACAACTATCCCGTAACCATAGTCGATACCATTGCCACCCATACGCCTGGCCCACTGATATTTCCCGTCTTTATCATACTTTGCTATAAAAATATCATAGCTCCCGGCGCTAATTAATATGGCAGGAGTTCCCCCTTTGCTGTTGAAATCCACATCCAGTTGAAAGGAACCCGTTACATATATGTTATCCTTACTGTCTATCTCCATCCCCCAGGCATAGTCAAGGTTGTTGTTCCCCATACCCAACACCCATTTAAAATTACCATCCGAATCATATTTCGCAAGAAATATATCAATCGGTGAAGCAACAATACTATTATGGCTCATAAGCGTATCGCCGAGGGACTGCCCGTTAAAATAAGCCGTATTCGAGAAATAACCTGTGAGCAGTATATCCCCTTTACTATCCAGCCTTATTTTAGTCCCACGGTCAGCGGCGTTGCCCCCCATACTTTTCACCCAAAGGCAATCGCCGTCTTTATCGTACTTGGCTAAAAATATATCTAATCCTCCTGCGCCGGTCAGTTTTTTCGTGCCGGTGCCATTGTAAAAATCAGCCGTATCCGTGAATGATCCGGTTACATATACATTCCCTGCATCATCTACTATGACGGACGCGGCCGCCTCTGCTTTATTACCTCTTATAGTAGTAGCCCAAATACATTTACCAGAGGGATCGTACTTGGCTATATAGGCATTATCAATGCTTGCTGAAGCGCCGCTAGGATGCACACTAAGCCCCTGTTGTGCTTGAAAATCTATAGTATTCCGGTAGCGTCCTGCAACATAAACATTGTCGTCCTTGTCCACGCAAATATCCTCGCTGTAATCATTGCCCGCCCCGCCGATTTTCAACGCCCATTCTGTAGGTTGCGCCTGCAACAGGCCGGCATTGATAGTTAAAGCGATAAGAAAAAACAAACAAATGCAAGATTTAGATAAAAATATTTTGATCATATATACAGTTTTAAAATAAAAAAGACACAATAAGCTGGCGCAATAGATACTTGTATGCAAATGAAAACAATATTCGAATAGGATGGCAGGTACTTTATATGGATAAATTTATTTATTATACATAATTAATGCCTGCACATCCTGAATTAAGATGTAAGTTTGAATGTCTAAAAACGAGTAAGATGAAGTACAGGATCCCGAAAATAAAAATATGCATCTCTGTAGTTTATTCGTTTTTTTGTATAACATCTGCAACCGCCCAGGTAAGTGAGCTGAAATATAGTTACAGCAACTATCCCTCTGAATTATTCAGGATACAAAACCTTCCGGAAACGAATGAGATCTACCTGTATTCCTGTAAAAAATTTATTGAGCTCGGTGACAGTCTGTATGATAATAACCGGAAACAGGAAGCGGGTATAATGTTTGAAAAGTCAATTCCCTATATTCTGCTTTATCGCCCGGAGCTCGCTGCCGAACTTTATCTCAGGATAGGGAATACATGCAGTAACAGAAGTAAGGCTACAGAATATTTTATGACCGGGCTAGCCTATGCTCCTTCCACCAGGCAGGGCATTAATACCAAAGCAAAATTACTAACCAATATTGCCCGTACTTTAATAGGTAACGGCGATTACGGTAAAGCCCATAGTTACCTCGACTCTTCCATATCTGTTTTCTTAACGCAAAAAGATTCCCTAAACGGAGCCATTTCTCTAATGCATAAAGGGAATATTTATAACATTGCTCTTGAAAGAGAAAAAGCAAAAGAAAATTATGTACATGCTATTCAGTTACTTTCAAACAACGACAATGAAAATTTCATACGGCTTCAGTCCAGGATAACTTATAATCTATCGGGGCTATACCTGGATGAAAACCAGCCCGACTCTGCAATAGTTTACCTGTCACTGATATTGCCATTATTCGGGAAGTTATCTCATGAAGAACGGTTGATCCATTATTACCTCACAGGCTGTGCCTACTTATATCAAAAGAAATATGCCAAGGCGGAATATTACCTCCAGCACAGCCTGAGATCGGCAGAGGCAAAAAATTATAGAGATATTATTCTATACAGCAGCAAGGCTTTGGCACAACTGTATGAAAAGCAGGGGAACTTTCAGAAAGCCTGGCATTACGGTAGCCTGCACTTCACTATGCAAACAGACATCTTCGAACAAACCAAATCAGACATTAATAAGGTCAACCAGTTAGAGTTTGATTTTACACTGGCCAAAAAAGATAAAGCCCTGGCTGAAAATAAGCTTCTCATCGCCCAGCAGGAGAAAAACCTGGCACAAAAGAACTTCTGGCTGCTCAGTACGATATCCGGGTCAAGTATTGTTATTATTTTAGCTTTCGGTATGGTGAGAAGCTATCAGAGAAAGCAAAACCTGTTACAGAAAGAACAGGAGATCATTGCTCTGAAAGCATTGATAGAAGGAGAAGAGAAAGAACGCCAGCGGTTATCCAGAGAGCTGCATGATGGTATAGGAGGCATGCTGGCCGCAGTAAAATATAAAGTAGGAAGCATACGAAAGCAGGCAAAAGAAGATGACGTATATACACAACTTAATGATGTGATGGAAATGTTGCAGGACACCAGTTCCGAAGTGCGGACCACGGCACACAACCTGCTACCCGATATGCTCAACCGCTACCCGCTGAAAGAAGCCCTGAACGCTTATATCGGCAAATTACGTATGGGTAGCCAGGTCAATATAGAGTTACAGGCGCCCGAACAGCTCAGCATATTAAGTAAAACGGTAGAGCTGATCATCTTCCGGATGATCCAGGAGCTGGTAAATAATGCAACCCGGCACGCCTCTGCAAACCATATAGACATTCAGCTGATGGAATATGAAGATCAGTTAACGCTACTGATAGAAGACGACGGGAAAGGCTTCGACCCTGCAAAGAAAACAGGATACGGCCTGGAAAACCTGAAATACCGCGTGCACAGCCTGCAGGGCGCAATAGATATTGACTCGGCGCCCGGAAAAGGTACGGCAATACGGATCACATTTAACCTGGATCGATTGAAAGAAACAACATTATAACTAACAGAACTATTGCCTCGAATAGAAATAAAGTATCCGTTCAATCCTGAAAAAGCAGAATTTTACACAAGGAAAGGAATACAGACTGAGCCACGCAATTTTACTTTTGGGAGACGACCCTTACAGTAACAAACATAAAATATATGATCAGCCAGCAACATACCATACAAATTATAATTACGGATGATCACCCCATGGTGCTTCAGGGTCTCCGCACCATACTATCCGGGTACCCGGACATAAATGTCAGTGCCACCTATAAGAACGGTAAAGAATTAATGGCGGGTATACAACAGACTAATGTAGACGTATTATTGCTGGATATACAGCTACCTGATATACCCGGAGATGAGCTGGCTGCACAATTGTTAAAGGAATATCCCTCCATAAAAATAATCATCCTGACAAATTTCGAAAGCGCTATGTATGCCTCTAAACTAATATGGTTAGGCGTGCAAGGCTACTTGCTGAAAACAACAGAGGAAGACGTACTGGCCCATGCTATACGATCCGTTTATCGCGGCGTTCACTATATAGACCCCAAAATACAGGATATTATCGACAAAAATCCGCTGAGGTCACCAAAAATGCTGTCTGCCAAAGCCAATCTGACCGCACAGGAGAAAAAAGTATTACAATATATTACGGACGGGCTTACCGATCAGCAAATTGCAGATGAAATGTTCAGGAGCCTGAATACCATTAAACATTACCGCGTATCGTTGCTGTTAAAGCTGGAAGTAAACAATACGGCATCTCTTGTAAGCAAAGCCCTGAAAATGGGGCTGGTAAAGTAGTCTCATTCTATTTTTCTCACTCATTCTATCGCTAAGTAAAATAGTCAAAATAAATTCCTCAAGTACCTTCATGCCGACCGGAGTGGAGGTATCTCCCTAGCTTAGAAATGGAGAAGTTATTTTGACACCGTTACTAAGAAGATCATCGCGATCTGGATTTTTATAAGGTTAATAAGAAAAAGAGCCCGATTTTCCCGAATCCGGTTTAATATTTAATTGGCTGAAAATCTTGCTTTTCTCCATTTATATCTGTTTATTTGACCTCTCTTATTCTCTAAAACTAACACTCAATGAAAAAAGTATGCTTGCTATTCATGTCTTTGTGCATATTACACACCGCCTTCGCACAGTCATCTAAGAAAACAACGCTCCCTATACATATCGGCTTAGGCTTTGGAATGGATTACGGAGGAATGGGATTTAAGGTAGAGTATCTTCCTGTAAAATATTTAGGTATATTCGGTGGTTTGGGTTACAATTTTTACTCTTTGGGCATTAACGGAGGACTGGCTTTCCGGCCTCTACCAGATGTAAAGCTGCAGCCGTTGGTCATCGCCATGTACGGCTACAACGGAGCTATCAAGATCTCCGGCAGTACCACCACGCTTGCTTTAAATGGATTGGATGATGTTTCAAAAACCTATTACGGGTTCACAACAGGAGTGGGTGGAGAACTTAAAGTGGGCAGAAAAGATAATCGTTTGTACCTGGCAGTACTTTACCCTTTCCGAAGTCAAACCTTCAGGGACAACTATGATAAAGTAAAAAATTCGCCGGTTATAGATACAAAGGGAGAGTTATTGCCAATTACTATCAGCATAGGATTTAACTGGGTGCTGTAAACACGAATTCCCTTTCATTCTTTGTAAATATAGCTCCGGTTTACCGGCTCGGTAGAACTTTTTTTAGTGCCGGAGGAGCTATTACATTGATTCCTGCAATAATAAAGCTCCCAACCTCAGCTCTATGAAATTTCCGGTTTCAGCAGCAATTGCTTTCAGCAATAACCGCAACCGTACAAGCCTTTATTTTTATCCTTTTGGTAACCCGCTGACAACCGCTCAAAAAACTACCATAATAAAATCATAAAAATACTTTTTTTCCCTGACGATTGTTCTTAAATTCGCCTACCATATCAGAAAAATCATTATTAATGATTGATCCGGTAAGGATTGCTTTTTACGAATTTTGTATTCAATGTGTAAATGCCCGGCGTCGGGAAAATGTATTTGTTTATGACTACACAGCAGCCAGACCGCAATGCAGTTAACCAGGTTTCTGAAGATCAGTGGAACGAGTTGAATTTTGAAGGTAAGGAGTTTTGCGCCTTAAACGGAAGCGAGCTCATCCTGAAAGCCTCTGAATACGGCCCTGAGCGAAAGTTATCGGAACTGAATACGGAAAATTACATCCCCGTCACTTCCGCCCTGTCCGAAAAGTTTAAGGAAATACGTGAAAAGCTCCAGGTACTTGATGAAGAATGGCAGCAGTCTGAAGATAAGCTGAAGCTGACCGGAAAGATAGCCCGTTTCAAGGATTATATAGGCCATGCAAATGCCATAGGCGACTATTCCGCGATATATAAAGACCTCGTAGAGAAAGAAAACCAGTTGAGACAGCTTTTGGAAGTAGTACATAACGAAAAGCTGAAACTTGCAGAGCTGGCAGAATCTTTAAAAGATTCGGAAGAATGGAAAGAAACCACAGAACGGTTCAGATCCATAATAGAACAATGGAAAAATGCACAGACAGGCGATAAAGGAAAATTTGATAAGCTGTGGGACCGGATAGACCGGGCACGCAACCATTTTTATGATCGCAAAAGACAACACCACGAGCAGGTAGAGCAGGAGCTGATGCAAAACCTGGACCTGAAGATGGAAATATGCGAAACCGCCGAACAACTTGCACTTTCCGGGGAATGGAAAAAAACAGCCGATATTTTCAAAGAATTGATGACCCGCTGGAAAAAAATAGGTAAGGCCGCTAGTACAGAAAAGAACGAAGAGATGTGGCAACGCTTCAACAACGCGAGGAATACTTTTTTTGAAAGAAAAAAACAAAACTTTGAACAGATACAGGCCGAGCAGGAAGCCAACTACCAAATGAAAGTTGCACTTGTAGAAAAAGCAGAAGCCTTGAGCAACAGTACAGACTGGAAAGAAACGACCGACAAAATGGCCGGGCTGATGGAGGAATGGAAGAAAATAGGGAAAGTGCCCATCGAAAAATCCGAGGAATTATGGAAAAACCTGCATGCGGCAAGAGATAAGTTTTTTGCAGCAAAGCGGCAGAAAACAGAAGAAGTACGATTAGTACAGGAGGATAATTATAACCGGAAGCTGGCTTTGCTGAACCGTGCGGAACAAATAAAAAGTTCCACCGGCTGGAAAGAAACTACTGATGAAATGAACGAGCTGCTGAGCGAATGGAAAACAATAGGCCACGTGCCTCGTAAATACGGAGATGAGCTTTGGGAGAAATTTATAGCTGCACGACAACACTTCTTCAACCGTAAGGACGAAGATCGTGAAAAAAGGAAAAGCCGCTTCCTGAACCGGGTCGATAACCGCTACCAGCAAACCAGGCAGTTCCTGGAAAAAATAAAAGAGGAGCTGGAAGAAGAAGAAGAAAAGCTGGAAGATTTTAAAGAGTCACTAAAGAACACAACCGGCAATTCGGCAAAAGAGCAGGAACTGCGCAAACATCTGGAAAATCTTATTGCCCAGACAGAGAAAAAAATCCCGGAAAGAAAAAAGAAAGTGGAAGAAGTAACCAAACAATATGAGGAGCTGAAAAACTGGAAAGAAGAAATAAAAGAGGAGCAGGAAAAATAGCGTTAAGCCAGGCACATTTCATCCACGATATTAAAAATGGATCACGTTGTTCAAAGATTACCCGGGCTCCCGATAGCCCGGGTTTTATAATTAAGTGAAATGAACCGCCTGTCCTGCAGAAACCAAAGCAGAAAACAGATAATTTATTTAGATTTATCGGGATTTCCTGTTTTCAGATCACCTCAGCAAAATGGTTATTATTAAAAAAGATTGGATACCCGCAACCCGCATTTCCCTTCCTGCAGGTAAATGGTGGATACTATTATTGTTCCTGTGCTCCTGTCACAACTTCGATGAGCAGAAGTGGATCGACACTACGCTGAAAGAAGTCGATTCACTAAGCCGGCAAACCACACCTGCCCGATCGGATTATTTCCATATAAATGACTTAAATCATACTGACAACAAAACCGGGATCCGCGACAAGCTTGCCACGATCAATATCCTGCAAAACAACAATTCCGCTCCGTATCGCGTTACCGCACTGCTCCGACAGGCACAACAGGCCGCAAAATCAGAAAACCTTCCCCTTACCCATGCGTATCTCACGTATCGCCTGGGCAGGTATTTATACGAGCAAAATCATTTTATAGAGGGAACAGAATACCTGTTGTATACCCGCGAGCTGATAGATGATGAAAACTACAGCCGCATGCCGGAAGCAGGAGCATTTCTGTATATGCTCGGGAAAATATACACCAAATACGGCGACTACAATACCGGCAAAACGTACCTGTTACAAGCTGACAAACAACCCTCTCTCAATACTAAAGACCGGATCGACCTGTATATCACCTTGGGCATAAATTACAGCAAGACAAATCAATCCGACTCCGGAATATACTTCCTT
>JBEBVI010000019.1:0-22811 GCA_040392805.1 Taibaiella helva | reverse complement strand
TAAACTACCGGAATAAGATACCAGGGCTGAATACCGGAACAGATGAACAGGGTTAGATGCCAAACCTGAAGCAGCATCAAAATCGAAAAGTGCAAGCGCAGCACTATCGGGACGTTCTGTGCTATCTGCCGCAGCAGCCATGAGGCTACGAACAGAAGCAATTTTCTTTCTATTGGGTGACACTGCAATCATTCCTTGAACCCCTTCATTAGTGCCTATGCCTACGGGAGAAATGACGGGTTGGGTATTAACACCAGAAGCATTAATTTCATAGGCTCTGAAATGCCGGTCTCTGCCGCAGGCAAGCACCCATATATTGCATCGATCGCCTACTACAGAAATCATTTTTTCCTGCAAATTAGAGTCTAAAAAAATACCTTTCCGATTGACTTCAACTCCCCCCAAGCCATTATTTAATTTCATATCGACTACACTGTAATACAAATGCCCCATAACTTCCGGATTAGACTGGTCCGCTAAAGAAAAAATGTAGTATTTATCTGCGCTGTCAGGCATAGGCACAATAAGAGTACCTTGTGAAGTTGAAAATGTAGGATGATAACCCAACCTCCCCTTTTTTACAGAATCCACAAGAGGATAACCGTTAAACATGGTATCATAATTACGATCCCAAACTGTATTGCCATCTGTATAAAATAAAAATCTCCCATTTGCATCACATACGGATGCATTGGCTTCTATGCCAGTGAGGCCGTTACCGGGATCAATAGGAGTGGTAAAAGGAACCGGGCTGCCACTACTGAAATCAAGGCCTGCCTTATTACCAAATACCCAAACATTCTCATACTGCCCATACATTAATAAATGAGAGCAGAAGGACACCAACATTAATAAATACTTCTTTTGCATAATCAATTTGTATTTAAAAGTGAAAAAATGACTTACCTTAAATCACGGTGGAAGGGCATTTGATTTTATTTAAAAAACCTTGTACTTTGCTACCTTAATGGCAATAAGTATCCTGCACCGCATATTGTATGTGGTGTAATTGTGGGCATTGTATATGCCGGATGAGGTATAGATGCACTTATATTATAGGCTCACGTATGAAGTTCTTTATACAACAGGTAGGCTGATAGTCTTTAAGGTTGGACTGTAATAATGTGTACGGCTGTTTCATAAGCTGTCGTTTTTTGTATATAAACGATGTCAACTCAGAAAAGCTATATGGAGAAGACCAAGGCTGGTAAATAAAAAATAAATCCAGCAAGGCGCTTTCTTCGTTGTTGCTTTTGTCCGTGGTTCCGTCAGAAACCTTCCTAACCATAAGTCAGGAATTACCCCAAAAGCTTACGAAGTGCGCCCTACTGGATTTAAATACAAAAGTATAAAAGTTCCAGTAAAGGGCGAACACTCGGTCAACTCGTGGTAATCTGACGGATTTCGAACGAGTAAACATCGTTAAGAAAAGAGTAGCATAACTCAATTCTTATTGTTGCCATTTAATAACTAAAGCAAAGATAAAATAATAAATCGTATTCGCAAAATATTTTTATACGATTATAATAAAGAAGCAATGAGTGAAATAATTCGTTTTAGAGAAATACTGTTAGAACTCCGTAAGGCATATAACCTTAAGCAAGAAGATATTGAGGAGTTAGCTCATTTAACAACCAATAAGTATTCTCGAATTGAAAACGGTTCTCAAGTTCCGACTTTGGAGGATATTGTAAACATTGGCAAAGTTTATGGGTTGGGTTCACATGAAATACTAAAGCCTGACTTAACTATTCCGAGTTTTGACAAACTGCCTACAGCTACTCAAAAGGTAGCTTTACAAAATAAATCAATAGTTGTAAGAGAAAAAAAGTCCTGGAATATTAATGATAATATTTTAGCTGTACTAAATGGTTATGAGCAAAACGAAAACTTTACTAATTCTGAAATTATAGCCAGATTACCTAAGGAACTTGCAGAGCATATGAAAAACCGCTCTATAGAATGGAATAGAGGAATTCTTAAGGGAGTAGTTGAAAAAACGGGGAGGAAGAGAAAAGGGATAATAATGATCAATAAAAGACCTGTAGTGTCAACGAAGACAGAAGTTGAATATAGGTTGGTGAGAAAAGCATAGGATGCGGAAATGTAAAAGATGAGAGTGTAGATAAAGTAAGAGTCTGTAACTTGATTTTAATTTGCAAACTGAATGATAAACTTAGACGTTTCAAAAGAATATTCACAAATACTGAAAGCTTATTTGACTAAGTTTAGCTTAGAGCCGGTAGATATTGCATTTTTTATTAAAACAAATAAAGAAGTTATAGAGGGATTATTGACTACAGAAAGGGGAGCTGTTCTAAAAACTCTTGAAGCAATCGCCCAGGTATTTGGTTTGAGATACTTTCAATTCGGCGATCCAAAATTTCCGATACCTAAAGTATCACAGTTGCCTGAAAAGACAAAGGAAAGAATTAAGTATAGAAAAGAATTTGGTCCTTCAATCGCAACCACCTATAACAGCTATGATTTAAACGACAAAATTCTTATCATTCTTTCAGAATACAACATTAATGATGAATTTCTTCCGTCTGAAATAGGTGAAAAGGTCAATCATAAATTTGAGCTTGACCTTCCCAATTTTAAACAAATCACAGACAGGTTTAAAAAAGGCTTTGATGGAATCTTGGAAAAAACAGGCAAAACTAAACCAACAGCCGGAAGAAGAGGAAGACCAGAAGAGTATTATAGATTAATTAAGGAAGTTCAGAATGATAAGTAGTAAAGAAGTGCCTTTCATGAAATGGGAAGCTAATTTATCAGGACTATTAAATAAATCAGGAATTGCAGATATAGAAATTCATGCCTGGACAAATATACACGTAACTGTCTTAAGCAATATACGCAATGGGAAGCACAAAAATCCCCCAAGCTGGTGCCGGGCGTGTCGCCCGTGCCATATAATTAAACTGCTATACTGCCAGTGACTATAAGGTATTATCTTATACTTCTATAGCTGCACAGCTCCGTCTGGCATAGCCCGGGGACTTTGGATATATCCTGGGACTCGTGCATTGGTACTGTCCCCCGATGTCCCCAAAGTCCCCCGAAACATAGTCGATGCACGAATCTTTCCTATGCCTCTTTTGAAAACTTAGTTGTTATGTGAGCGGAGAATACCCTTAGCCCATCAGGTCTATATTTAAAGCAACATTTTCTAACTTTGTTGTCTTATGCCTGAACAGCAAAATATAGAATACAAAAGTACCTGGCACGAAGGTTACCTGAAATGGGTTTGCGGTTTTGCAAATGCACAAGGTGGCGTAATTTTTATCGGCAGAGACGATAACGGAAATATTATTGGTGTTGAAGATTATAAAAGACTAATGGATGATATTCCCAATAAAGTCCGTAATGCAATGGGAATAAGTGTTGAGGTAAATTTACATGAAGAGAATGGAAAACATTTTATAGAAATCGTTACACTTCCTTACTCTGTACCTATTTCTTTACGTGGGAGGTATTATTATCGGAGTGGAAGTACCAAACAGGAATTAACAGGAGCATCTCTTAATGAATTTCTGTTGAAAAAGTCAGGTAAAACGTGGGATAATGTAATCGAACCAAGAGCAACGTTTGATGATATTGATGATACGGCTGTTGCCAAGTTTCTGTTTATGGCAAAGGAAAAGGGTCGCTTGCCTGAAATGGAAGAATTAACAACCGAGCAACTTTTTGATAAACTACGCCTTACAGAAAACGGGCGACTGAAACGTGCCGCATTAGTTTTATTTGGCAAAGACCCGGGCAAATTTTATCCAAGCATTTTTGTTAGGATTGGCCGTTTTAGAAAGGATGATATGGATTTGGTTTTTCAGGAAAGCGAAGAAGGCAACTTAATGAACCTTTATCAAGCTGTTTTAGACCAAATCAATCATAAGTTTATTGTCAGAAACATTACGTTTGAAGGAATGCACCGAATTGAAACTCCCGAATATCCAAGAGAAGCAATGCGCGAAGCTATATTAAATGCGCTGGTTCATCGTAGCTATATGGGAGCACACACGCAAATTCGGGTTTATGATGATAAAATTACCTTTTGGAATGAAGGGAAGTTGCCAAGTGATCTGACTTTGGAATTACTGAGGCGCTCTCATTCATCGCGACCGAGAAACATAGTTATTGCCGATGTTTGTTTTAAAGGTGGTTTGATTGATGCCTGGGGGCGGGGAACAACGAAAATCATTGAATCATGCAAGCAAGCGGGACTGCCAGAACCTGAAATAATTGAGGAAAACGGAGGTATGCTGGTAACACTCTTCAAAAACAATTTAACATCGGAAAAACTTGCCAAACTCGGCTTAAACGAGCGACAATTGAAAGCGTTTGAATACGTGAAAGAGAAAGGAAAAATTACGAATAAGGAATATCAGCAACTAAACAATACTATTGATCGAACGGCCTTACGAGATTTGGAAGCCCTTGTTGAACTTAGTATATTCAAACGAGTTGGCGAGAAAAAAGGTGCTTATTATGAGTTGGTAAATTGACCGATGTTGTGACTTTGTCGGATAAATGTCGGATATGTCGGATAAATGTCGGAAATCATAATTACACCTCAATTGCACCACTTAGGCAGAATGAATAACACCCCAAGCTGGTGCAGGCGTGCCGCCTGTAGCCACCCCCATACTCCACACAGCGCCGTTTTCGGGGGACAATTGTGACACTTGCGACAACTGTTCGGTATCTCCAATGTCCCCCGGTTCAGCTATCGTATTGCGAACTTATGGAGTCAGAGACTCCAATTATATATTTATTCGTAGAGGTTGCTTCGCTAAACGCTAACGAACAGAGGGGATAACGAGCGTGTGAAAGGCTATCTTTTTATTGCTTTTAAGAAGCTGTCGGCATTCATTACCGGAATTAGAGCATTTTTGTAATCTTTTTCATTTCTTGTTATTATTACACCACAACCTGATGCAATAGCACTAAAATACTGCATAGCATCCTCGAAATCTTTGAACCCGGCATGGACTGCTTTTTCGATTACTTCATTGTCCATAATAGCAATGGAGCATAGCAGCTTAAACTTTCCGATTTTTTCAAGTGCTGATTTGCTGTTTTCGTATTTGGCCAGTACGTAATGAGTGTTTGCAATAGTAACGGGTGTAATGAAGAGTTGTATCTTCTTCTTATCTGCAAGTGTCATTATTCTGGCTGCAGATTCATAAAAAGGAACTCTTTCTCCCAGAAAGTCTATCACGATATTGGTATCTAAGAAAACTTTCTGCATAATGTTTAGCGGTATTTTTCATCTAAAAAGTCAGCATAATCCTTTTTATTTTCAGCGTTTAAAGGCACACTTTTCCCGGTAGCAATACTTTTTACAAAGGGTGAGATTTCAAACTCATCTTCCTGCTCACGTGTTAATGAATCCAGATAATTTTCTACCAGCCTTGAAAGGCTTACCTTTTTACCGGCAGCATATCTTTTCGCACGTGCTATTACGTTTTCGCTCAATTTTAAGGTCAGCTTGGTATCCATTAGTACTCATTTTATACGTGCAAATTTACTGTAATTGTACGGATTTTGCAAATCTCCCTGCTGTGCGAAATTGGAAATTTCGCAAAAATTATTATCTCGCTTTCAGCGATAACCGCATACCCATAGACGTTACTACCCAAGCTGGTGCAGGCGTGCCGCCTGTAGCCATCGTATACTCCACACAGCATCGTTTTCGGGAGACAATTGTGACACTTGCGACAACTGTTCTGTGTCGAGTCCCAATGTCCCCCGGCTCAGGTATGCAAGCAAGGGTTTTCCTATCTTTGGGGCTTGGTAAAGAACGCCATTATACGCAGTGTTAATCGTAGCGCTCACCTCTGCTGGTTCTGGGTGTGCCGCCTTTGTCACATAAGCAAATAATAGTTGTTTTATTTGCATGATTAATTGTATTTTAAAAAATGAAGAAAAACGAATTACCATAAAGGATAGGCAACGGACTGTTTGATTTTATTTAAGAGCGTTGTACTTTGCTACTCTAAAGGCAATAAGTATCCTGCACAGCATATTGTGTGAAGTGTACCGGGAATACCACAGCGAAAGCCGAAAGAATGACTAAAAAAGAAAGATATAGATTTGTAATAGACTACTTCCAGGAATTTGCACCGGAGGCGGAAACGGAATTGATATATGATAACCCTTATCAACTGCTTGTTGCGGTTATTTTGTCGGCTCAGTGCACAGACAAGCGGGTCAACATGACCACACCTGCCATTTTCAGCAAGTATCCTGATTCTGCTCACCTGGCTAAAGCTACCTTTGAAGAACTTTTTCCTCTAATCAAAAGCATCAGTTACCCTAACAACAAAACGCGGCATCTTATCGGTATGGCCAATATGCTTGAGAAAGATTTTGATGGCCGGGTACCACTTACAGTAGAGGAATTGATCAAACTGCCGGGAGTCGGTAGGAAAACGGCTAATGTCATTACCTCCGTCATTGACCAGCAACCTAATATGGCTGTTGATACACATGTATTCCGGGTTTCGGCACGTATCGGGCTCACTACTAATGCTAAAACACCCCTACAAACCGAAAAACAACTTATTCAACACATTCCTAAGGAGCTTATACATAAAGCACACCATTGGCTCATCTTACATGGCAGGTATATTTGTATTGCACGTAATCCCAAATGCGGGGAGTGTGGTCTTCAGTTGGCCTGCAAATATTATCAGGCACTTTTAAAAAAGTAATGCATCTTTGCAAAAAATTACGGATTACCTTTTCGTTACTTTTTAGTGATCACGGTGTTGCGTATTTTGCGTACAGCAGATGTCGTCTATATTTAAACATAAAACAGAATCATTATCCTGGAGTCAGGCAGTTAGGACTAACGGCTTTAAGATAAAGCTGGCTATTGTTACCGTCCTTTTTATAGGCATACTTATTTTTTTTCCCCACTTCTTCCAGTATATAGAAAAAAGAGAGGGTACCCTGCTCAATGATATCGTACTGCGGAATATCGCGCCGCGCGATGTATCCTTACCTGTTTTCTTTTGTATATGGAGCATCACGGCGCTTATGTTAAGCCGCTGTGTTAAAAATCCAATGATACTGTTAGTAGGGCTATACAGTTTTATAGTCCTTACTGTATTCCGGATCATTACCATCACACTGGTTCCGCTGAATCCCCCCGAAGGGCTTATCCCGCTTATTGATCCGATCTCCAACTTTTTTTACGGCAAGGGCGAGTTTGTTACCAAAGATTTGTTCTTCTCCGGCCATACCTCTTCTCAGTTCCTGTACTTCTTATGTCTTCAAAAGAGAAGTGATAAGTTACTGGCCCTGGTTTCTACATTATTAGTGGGCTCACTGGTATTAGTACAACATGTGCATTACACTATTGATGTGCTTGCAGCACCTCCTTTGACTGCCTTGTGTTACTTTATCGGCAAAAAATTAGCGGTGGGGAGCGGTAGTTAATTGTCAATTAAGAATTACGAATGGACGGTTCAATTTTTTGTGCCTGATTCCGGGAATCGGAGTGCACGTAAAGCCTTTGCGCCTTTGCCCTCCGTTGCATCTTTGCGAGAAATTTTAAACACTACTGTTCTACCTTCCTTGTATACAGCGCACTTTCATTCAGGTCGATACAGAAATCGGTTATCCAACTGCCGGCTACATCTACGTAGAGTATATTGGGTTTGTTTTGTGCGTTTATAAGGCCTTTTTTGATCCAGCTGTCTACTTTGCCCGGCAGATACCGGTTGCCTATCCGGGCCAGTTCAATAATGCTTTTGTTTTTAGTCAGCATATTGGTTAATAATAAGCTGCCGTCAAGCAAAGGGTTCGACTTGGACGACTGGAAGTGGCTGCAGGAAATAGCGGCTTCCTGTCCTATTTGTGTCAGTTGCCAGTCTAAACGTATATAATCATTATCGGCCACACCCGTTTGCAACCTTTTTAAAAAGCGTTCCTGGCGCATCAGGAAAGTATCTATACTATTAGTTGCCGCATACTCCCTTACATAATTTATAAAGGCATCCGACTGCCTGGTCATGGTATTCGATAATATTCCTTTAGCCGGAAAATCTTCACCTTCGAAGGTAATGATCACTTTCCCGGCCAGGTCTTTTAAAGGTATTTCCGTCAGCTTTCTGCCGTCCGGGCGGAACACTTTATCGGTTCCCAACATACGGACAATAAAATCGGCCTGTTTCTCGAGTGGCATATTCCGGTCACATAAATGAGCGAAGCTAAGCAGTACAATCTCTTTATTATACCGGTCCAGGAAACGCCTTACTCCTTCCAGCACCTGCTTGAGCGGTTCTCCCCATCCGCCACCTACGGCATCGTTCATACAGGGCGCCGGCGCATGTTTGGTATATAGCTCATTTTGATACAGGTCTATGCGGAGGTCAAACATGCGCAGCCCGGCTTCCAGCTGATCGGCCACGCCGGCTACCTGCGTAAGCGTATTGCACTCGTTAATGGTGTACCCACTCTTTCCACCCCGTCCGCTCAATACCGACATACCGGCATCGTGAGCACCCGGCAGGACAATATCCTTAAGGGTATAATTTTCCTTATGTGGGAAAAAATACTGTTCCATCCAGCGGGCAGGTTCATAACCGGAACCGTAGCTGAAATACAGTTTCTGATCCGCGCCCGGATACGCCATGATAAAATTATTATGGTCTACCCCGGCAAAAGTGACAGCGGCTGCAGGCTCAAAAAAGGAAGGGAAATCAGCAATATTATTTTCCGGTGCATATCCCGATACCATATATTGCTGTACGATCGTTTTTCCTGTTTTACGCCAGGTCCATACTGTTTTCCCGGATCCCAGTTCCCGGAATACCGAAGGCACACCACCTACTTCCGTGCCTGTCCAGGCTCTGTTTTCTGTCCAGCTATCTGTTTCGGTATCATACACGGTAAAGTGCAGCATCTCCATTCTTGCCCAGCTCACCATTATCTTTTGACCCTCAGCAGATACGTTAGGATAAGTAGTGGTACGGGCCATTTTGACCGTCATCTCTTTAACTGTCCTCAACTCGCCTGCATCATCGTTTTCCAGCAATAGTAATACCAGTTTGTTGCTGTTCTTTTTCCGGCTGCCTAAAGCGATCCGGCCATCTGCCAGCATCGTAACCGTCAGGCCGGATGTAACTTCATTTTTTAAAGGCAATATTTTAGGTTGTTGTTTCAACCAGCTTTCTTCTTTATGCCGTGCCAGCCAGCATATTTGTCCTTTGCTATCGATCCAGAACAAAAACAGGGTTTCCTCCGTAGCGATACTGGCAGGAGCAAAATCAGTGATTATTTCGGGCAGCTTTTCAGAGTGTTGTTCGTAAACCGCCTGGCTATTTCTTCCAAACGATGCACCTTTCAGAACAGCATTTACCCCCGGTTCTTTCCAGAAAGCAAAAAACGCCTGGTGGAAGTTAGCCAAAGCAACAGGCGCGTCTGTACGTGCTTCCGGTAATAAGTCGAAAGGTCTGCCGAATAAAATATTCTGGCCATAGCTCCCGGTAAAGCCGAGGGAAAGTAACAGGCACAAACCGTAAAAAAAATTCTTCATCTTATCAGTGCGTTTATCTGCCGGCCAGGAAATTTTATCCCACATGATACCGTGGTATAAACCTGTCCTTGTATCATTTTGCTTTTGGTTATAGCCTTGCCGGCCAATGTGACATCAAAAGTAAAGAAGTCAGCATTAAAAACAGGAACTCAAATTCAACTTTAAGCAATAAATTGCGCATTCTTTAAAGAAAACACGACGCAATAAACGTACATTCAACTTTCAATTTCATCCGTTGATATATGCATACAAAACTACCTTTCCTGATCTGGGGACTTTGTATCTCTCTTTTTGCCTCTGCGCAGGATGCTTCTTACTGGCAGAATGGCTATGGTGCTTTCGGGCGGCTTATACCCGGCTCGTCCATAATAAGCGATAATGACAGCGGCGCTTATTATTATAACCCGGCCGTAAATGCGGTTCATCCTAAAACATCGGTATCGCTTTCCGCAAACTTCTACCAGTACAGCCGTATAAATGTACAGAACAGTATTGGTTCGGGCAAGACGCTGAAGAAAGGGTCCGTCCGTATTGTGCCAATGGTAGTAGGTGGGACGGTATTGCTCAGCCGTAATAAAAATATCACACTGGGTTATGCATTGATAACGAAAAGCCCGCTGTCCTTCCAGGCTACACAGCGGGAAGATCAGAAAAAAAATGTCCTGGATGATGTGTACAGCCCGGGAGAAGAGTTTTTTATCGGCCAGTTTAACTATCAGAATACGAGGAGTCAGACGCTGGGTTCCGGTAGTATTGCCTTTAAACCTTCCGATCATTGGTCGCTTGGTATTGCTGCGATGCCCACTTATACCCAACAGATAATGAATGAAGCTATAACCGCGAGGGCATTGCATAATGTGGATAGTTCCTCTGTATTCATGCCTGTTTCCAGTGTAGCGCAAAACTACATGATCGACTATTGGCATATAGGTTTACAATTTAAAGCAGGGGTCAGTTACGATAATGCACCCCATCACCTCGGCTTGTTGCTTACGACCCCGATGATCAACTTTGGCGGGAAGGCTACGTTGTCCAGTGATCTTTTTATAAGCCATCTGTATCTTTCTCCGGATAGTGATCCGGTGGATTTACTGGCTAACGGACGCCAAACTAAACTGCCGGTGAAGTATAAACTGCCGCTCAGCATAGCGTTGGCTTATGGTATGGATTTTGAACGCGGACAGGTTGCGCTGACCGCCGAACATTTCTTCGGTGTATCTTCTTACGAAATTGTTTCCCCGCATAATACTTCTTTTATACGTCCGGATACGGGACTTAATAATTCGGAAACCAAAGAGATGCTTCGCTTCTCAGAAGCACGCAGGGCGGTGACCAATGTCGGTATCAGTATGACCTATCGGTTACAGCGCCATATTAACCTGTATGGCTCGCTGGCCACCAATTTTACTTTTACTCCGAAAGACCTGGAAAATACTCAATTCTACAGCGGTAACGATCCGAATATGGTTACCTGGAATACGTATAACCTCCAATTCGGAGGAGGGTTTCGCAGGCAGCGTATGCATATGCGTGCAGGTATCTTATTTTCTTATGGCCGTACCAAAAACTTTGTACAGGCGGCCAACTTCGACAATGCCAGGGATGAAAATTTCCTCATGGGGGAATCGCAGTATACGCCTGCTTATTATCTTAATTCAGGTGTTGTTTTAACCTATATCCATAATTTTTAAAGCAATGGGTCTGTGTCCGCAACCGGTTGTGATTCCTCATTCAAAATAGTACCTTTGAGTTTTCTCCTATATTAGTGAAGATAATATTACCGGGGTGGACAAAAACAAATTAAGAGCGGATATTCATACTGAATTTAAAAGTTTATTCTCTGATACAGCGGTCGGGTCCTTATGTGCCTTTGCCAATAGCAGCAGTGGACGGGTATTCATTAGTTTGGGTGCAATGTCATTGACTTAAGAAAATGCGTAAACAGCTCATTGCTATCACTCCTAGCCATGACGATGTGTGATAGGCATCCGCTAAGTTGATGCTATTGGGTTTGGATGATAAAGGCAGGCTGAGCTATCGGCAAGAGCGGGTTTCCTACCGATGATTATGAAAGGCAGCAAGTATAAAGGCTATTGTTATATTGATCCTATAGGATACCAAACCGGAAAGGATTTTGAATTTTGGCTAAATCTCTGTTTAGACTATAATGATAAAGCTAAGTCATCAAAAGGAAAACGCACCAGAAGGCGATAAGCTATTTTCCTTGCTGCCGGGAATGTAGCTGATTTGCCGGGTTGGCCTTTCCACTATTCCGTTTGTCAACGTACAATGCTTTTGTATCTGGCTGCCATAACCGAGGTTCTATAATGATCAAAAATCTGCTATCGAATCTTAAACCTGAATAGCTATTGTCTTAATTTTGGTTCTTTAACTTTGAGCAAACTCAAAATAAATGCATGAAAATACTTTATACCATTTTATACTGAATAATAGGAGCTCAATTAAAGCCCTTGCCCATTTGAGAAACATCCGGGCCCATTTAACCACATCGTCTTAAAAGAACAAAAACAATTATAATAACATAATTAAAGAATATAGCAGATGTACTTACAACGCAGGAACAGGATACTCCGCCACACCCCGTCCATAAGACTCTTGGTAGCAGAAAATACACTATCGCCACATAACTTCATTGCACCCTTGTTCATTATTGAAGGTGAAGATAAAATGGAAGAAATACCTTCCATGCCCGGCTATTACCGGTTATCCACAGACAGGACAATAACGGAGGTAAGACACCTGTACCGGCTGGGCATAAGGTCGGTACTACTGTTTTCAAAATGTGCCGATGCATTAAAAGACAATAGCGGCCGGGAAGCCTGGAATAAAAACGGCCTGATGCAAACTGCCGTAAAAGCCATAAAGTCAGCAGTGCCTGAAATGGTGGTCATGACCGATGTAGCTTTGGATGCCTACTCTTCTTACGGCCATGATGGCATTGTACAAAACGGTTATGTGGTCAATGATGAAACGGTAGAAGCCCTGGTCCGTATGAGTCTCAGCCATGCGGAAGCAGGCGCTGATTTCGTTGCCCCCAGCGATATGATGGATGGACGTGTTGCAGTTATAAGGAAAGCCTTCGAGGAAAATAATTTTCATCATACCGGCATCCTCAGCTATAGCGCTAAATATGCGTCCTGCCTTTACGGGCCTTTTCGGGATGCGCTGGACAGTGCACCTGCCTTCGGAGATAAGAGAACGTACCAGATGGACTATGCCAACCGCGAAGAAGCCATAAAGGAAAGCATAATGGATGAAGAAGAAGGAGCGGATATGATCATGATAAAACCGGCAATGCCCAGTCTTGACATTATTCGCGAAGTAAAGAACAATGTGCATATACCCGTTTGTGCTTACCAGGTGAGCGGGGAATATGCCATGATAAAAGCTGCCGCTTCCGCCGGCTGGCTGAATGAACATAGCGCTATATTGGAATGCCTGACTTCCATTAAGCGAGCGGGAGCCGGCCTGATCACTACCTATTTTGCCAGAGAAGCCGCTATGCTGTTAAATGAGTAACACCTTCATGTCCGGGCAAAATAGTGCTTAAAGAAAAGCGCTTAATTTTATCCCATATTTTCATAAATGCCGAAGCTATTTAAAAGCCAAAAAGCAGAACACAGATAAAGTGATGTGCACAGATGCTCTACATAATACATATAAATTGTGAAGTCAGAGAAAATCTGCCAAACCTGCAAGATCTGTGTTATCTGCGTGCCATACAATAACATTTCATATTTAATTCATGCCAGAGTTAGAGAGCAATAAAGAAAACCTTGATGATACCATGCGCTTGGCTAAGCGTATGGCCGTATCAGGCATTTGTTCACGCCGGGAAGCAGACGACTATATAATAAAAGGATGGGTAAGTGTAAATGGAAAAGTCGTTACAGAAAAAGGCTTTAAAGTAACCGGATCGGACAAAATTACCCTGAACAGCCAGGCCCGGGCGCAGCAATCGCAAAGGGTGACCGTACTCTTGAATAAGCCGGTGGGGTATGTGAGCGCACAGCCGGAAAAAGGCTATAAAGCAGCTTTGGACCTGATTACTCCGGCTAACAGGTGGGACGGTGACACCAGTGGGATCCGGTTTAATGAAAAACATCGCTATGGTATGGCTCCTGCCGGGCGACTGGATATAGATTCCATAGGCCTTCTGGTACTGACGCAGGACGGAAGGATAGCCAAACAAATAATAGGCGAGCAAAATAAAATAGAGAAGGAATACCTGGTGCGCGTAACCGGGAAGATCTGCGAAAACGGTTTAGCCTTGCTCAATCATGGCCTGAGCCTCGACGGAGAGCCGCTTTTACCGGCAAGGGTAAGCTGGCAGAATCCCGACCAGTTATGTTTTATTCTGCGACAAGGTAAAAAAAGACAGATACGCAGAATGTGCGCTTTGGTAGGACTCCGGGTAACGGGACTGAAAAGAATAAGGATGGGAAATATCCGGTTAGGCAACTTACCACCTGGCAAATGGCGTTACCTTAAAGAGCAAGAGCGATTCTGACGCGGTAATAGTGTATGCTGTATGAATAAGATTCTCCTGAATTGTTTTTTGTATTTTATTTTTTTTGCGCATATTTGAATCCTGTTGGAGCAGAAACTGGACATAGAATCTCTTTTTAAGGAATATTATATTGCACTACACCGGTATGCCTTCACCATCCTCAGGCAGGAAGATGAGGCCAAAGACGTAGTGCAGGAAGTATTTATGACCCTATGGGAGAAAAACGATACTATTTCTATTAACCGTTCTGCCCGGTCTTACCTGTTCCGAAGCGTATATAATGAATGCCTCAATCATATACGCAAAAGAGAGGTACGGCAGAGGCACCATCACCTGTCTGTAGCACAGCAGACAGAGTCTGAATCATCTGGTTTCCCGGAAGAAGAGGAGGAAACCCTGTTGCAGAAAAAGATGAATACCATACTGCAAAGCTTACCGAATCAATGCAGGAAGGTATTTATGAAAAGCAGGGCTGAGCAAAAGAAATATGTACAAATTGCCGAGGAAATGGGCATAGCCGTCAAAACCGTAGAGACCCATATGTCGAAGGCGCTGAAATTAATAAGGCAGGCGGTAAGGGTTTTATTACTACTTATCAGTCTTTATACCGATATTATATAAATATTCATGGTTGATTTCGATCTGTTGATAAAATACTTTGCGGGACAAGCCGGTCCGGATGAAGCTATTCAGATAGAAGAATGGCTGGAAGCCGACCCGGCCAACCATGCCTATTTTGACCAGTTATATCAGTCCTGGCTGGATGCAGGTTCTGATATCTATAACCTGCCCGATGCGGAACAGGAATGGCAGCGGTTTCTTAAACGTAATAACAGGAATACAGCCACACCTCAGCGTACCGGAATGTCCTGGATAACGAGGATAGCAGCTTCGGTTGCTATTATAGGAACAGCTATTGCCGGGTATTACATTTTTAACTCGAACAACCGGAATGGCGAACAGCAGATCTTTGCAGCCAGCGCCAGACCCGATACCATAAAACTGGCAGACGGTACCCACGTGGGTCTTCAAACCGGGGCAGAACTGGTATACCCCATCCGGTTTAAAGAAAATGTAAGAGAGGTTACACTTGTGGGAAGCGGTTCCTTCAAAGTTGCCCACGAACCCGGGCGTCCCTTTATTGTGCACGTTGGTACCGCACACGTAAAGGTATTAGGGACCTCATTTGAAATAAGCAGAAATAACAAGTGGATAAATGTAGCAGTAAAAGAAGGTAAAGTAGCGTTTTATAATAAGGCTGACACGCTTTATATATCCGCAGGCTTCTCGGGTAAATACAGTATCGTTGCCAAACGCTTTGAGCTGAACCGGATCACGCCGCTGACGGGGTCATTCAATTTTGAAGATATACCCTTATCCGAAGCGGCAAAGCAGATCGGCGCCTGTTTCAACGTTAAAATCTATTTCGACAATCCGGCTATAGAGAACTGCCGTGTAAGCGCGGTTTTTGATCAGAAAACACTGCCATACATCCTTACAGCTATTACAGAAACCTTTAACCTTACTGTTCAAATTGACTCAACCAATATACATATTTCCGGTAAAGAATGTCTTTAAGCAGATTAAAGCAGCCTTTATACTGTTGTTCTTTACTACAGGCGCCGTATCTGCACAGGAGAACCCTCCGCAATTGTATAAGGAGATCGTACTGCAAAAGAAAAGTTACTCCTTTCATGAACTGACCCGGGAGATGCAGCAGCAGTCGGGATGCACGTTCTCTTACAATGCATCTAAGATCAGTTCAGGCAAAAAAATAAAACCGAGATCTGAGCGGCTTACCGTCCGGGAAATACTGAATATCATCAACCGGCAAGCCAGTATAGGCTACAAGATAACGGGGCAGGGGCACATTGTATACCAGCCGCCGGCTCCGGTTACTGTTGCACAGCGCCGAAAAGAAAAAAAAGAAACCAAAGCTGAGCAGAAGCCGGCCAGGAAAAAGGAGAAAAGCAATCAACAGAAGCCGGAAACCATCGCTGCAGTCCCGGCATCGGCAAGAGACAGTGCACAGCATATAATTGTGATCGGCGACTCAGCCCTGGCCACCACTTATTATAACAGCAGCAGCGGCTATGGAGGCGCATTCCCCGGAAACAGTAACGGGAGATATTCCTTTGTGTTGCATTACGACAAAGGAAGCTGGCATGATCCTTACCTGCAGCTGGATGGTACCTTATATACCGACCGGCAATACTACGAGCCAAAAATATGGTCACTCATCAAGAGGAATACCCTGATAGATATAGGTGTCTCAGCCGATGAAACCTATTATCTCAATCCGCAGATCCATCTGGGATTCGGGTTTCTTTACGGAATATTATCTTACCATATAGGTAAATACAGCCATTGGCAATACGGGTTGGGCTCTTCGGCAGATATAGGTGGTAGCTGGAGTATAGGAGCGTCCTTTACCACCGGTGCCCCGGCTCCGGTCCGGTTCGATGCCTTAACCATAGATACGATTCCCGGCAAGCCCCCGGTCGATTCTTTTCGCCGCCCACACCACCCACTTATATGGAACGCCGTACTCCCTTTGAAGTCCACTCACGCCTGACAAGAATAAATCTTTTTGTGTCAAAAGACATTACGTCCCGCATCACACTTGGTGCCGGTATCACCTACAATTACCTGACTACAAAATATATTTCCGGTGGTCAGCCGGTATCGCTTATGGACATTTTACCACTTGATGCCGACATAGAAGGATTGTATCATAGCATCCGGCCACTGTACCATTTAAGCAATACTTACAACAGTGACCGTTCTGCCAATAACAAAACCTGGCTGGGCATCCGTGTAAGCTTCCTGTACCGGCTCCCGCTCTGGAGCAATAACGATTAACAGGTGTCAAAAATATTTGTCGGCAAGGTAAACCAGTGACACCATTGTCCATGCGCCTATCTTCAGCTCGCGGTGGCTTACGGCTTCCAATATATCATTAGCGCTATGATGCAAGTCGAAGTAACGCTGTGAATCCGGTATGAGCCCGGCCAGGGGAACACCCAGCTTCTTTAGTGGTCCGATATCCACACCACCTTCCGTCTGGTCAAAATCGTACACACCATAAGGCAGGAATAAAGATTTCCAGGACTGCACCTTAATTTTATATGGCCCATTCATATCAAGACCGATGCCTCTGGGTACAAAGCCCCCGGCATCGCTCTCTATGGCGAGTATATGTTTTTCGTTTAACTTTTGCGCAGAGTCGGCATAAGCAGTTCCTCCTTTTACACCATTCTCTTCATTCATAAACAATACCGCACGTATGCTCCGGTTGGTCGGTATGCCCAAAGCCTTTATTGTCCTGATCACCTCTATAGCCTGCACACATCCGGCTCCGTCATCATGCGCACCTTCGCCTACGTCCCAGGAGTCTAAGTGGCCGCCTGCCACAATATATTCCGATGGGTTGGCTTTGCCCCTGATCTCTCCTATTACGTTATAAGACCGCTTCCAGCCGTTCATCTTACAGTTAGACAACAGCCTGGCTCTTACTGTCTTTTTTGCACAACTTTTTGCCAGCCGGTCAGCCGATTGATTGCCGATAGCCACTGCCGGTATATGCGGTACGTCCTCGTTATACCGAGAAGAGCCTGTATGGGGAACATCATTGATGCTACTACCCACGGAACGGATGATAACTGCGGAGGCGCCTTTCAGAGCCGCTTTATTAACCGCTACCCAACGGTATCGTACGGCATCACCATAAGCATCAAAAGTATTGATCAGATCCTGACGGAATTTATAATTGAAGAAAACGATCCTGTCCTTTACCTGTTCTGGCTTAAGCTGTTCAAACTCCTCCAAGCTGGGCACACACACTATTTCCTTCTCCAATACCCTGCCATTCGTACCATCTGTGTTGCCTAAGGAAAGCATGGGTAGGCTTATATATTCGGCCCTGCTCAGTTGTACCTCGAGCCATTCCTCACCACGTGTCCATACCGGTACATCTACCGGTTGCAGCCACACACTGTCCGCACCGGCCTCAGCCAATGCCGTCTTTCCCCACTCAACCGCTTTATCTGCCGCTGCACTTCCACTTAAACGGTTGCCGATTTTTTTGGTAAGCACATAAAGATTCTCGTAGCAGGTACCTCTTAAAAGTATTTCGTCCGACATCTTCCTGAGCATGGCGGAATCGGTATTACCCATGGAAGATGTAGTAGCTGCAAGGAAGAAAAAAGCCATCAGCGTATAAGCTTTCCGTTTCATTTTTATAAAATTGATTTTGCAAAAGAATAGGGAAAGATAATTCGTTTTTCCTGAAATGAAACAAGAATACGTATAAAATATTTTCCCGTTCTGTATAAAATGTGACTGTAATTAATCAACTTCATTTGATTTTAACTTCGTAAGTTTGGCTTTATCTTTATCAATGCAGGAAGCAAAAACGTACGACAAGCTAATCATACAGGAGATCCGGGAGGAAACCCCCGATACCAAAACTTTCGTATTAAAGCAGGTTACCGGTATTCCTTATCGCTATCGTGCAGGCCAGTTTCTCACACTGGTGTTTCCAAAAGCAGAAGGTGAGGAAAGGCGCTCCTACTCACTCTCTTCCTCGCCGAAGTCGGGCGAGCCATTAATGATCACGGTAAAGCGGATAGCTAACGGCGCATACTCCCGCCAGCTCCTGGATCATGCCGTGGAAGGTGATGCGTTATTGTGTAGCGGCATAGGCGGACTGTTTGTCTTACCAGGTGACTTAAGTCCGTACAGGCAATTTTTTTTTATGGCTGCCGGCAGTGGTATCGTGCCCATATTTGCATTGATAAAAACCTTATTGCAACAGGAAGGTAATATTTCTATAGTTCTTATATACAGTAACCGGAACAGGGAGTATACCATCTTCTACGATCAGCTTACAGACCTTGCCTGGAAAAGTAAAGGCCGACTGATCATAGATTTCCTCTTCAGCAGTTCGAACAACATCCTGAAAGCCAGGTTGAACAATAGTTTACTGGCTGTAAAGTTGTTACAGCACAGCAAGGCCCAGTCTGGGGAAATACTTTGCTATATATGTGGTCCGCTTGATTATATGGATACGGTCAGCATTACCTTACTTACTGAGGGCATACCTAAGAATAATATACGTAAAGAAAATTTCGTGCCTTATACCCCGGAGAAAACAGAAGAGCCACCGGATACGAGGCCACACCAGGTAACGATCCATCTGAAAGACAGGTCGGTTACGTTCACCGTGCAATACCCCGTTTCTATCTTAGACCAGGCTAAAAAAGAAGGCTTGCCTCTGCCTTATAGTTGCTCTTCCGGACAATGTGGCAGTTGTACCGCCCTCTGTACACGCGGCCGGGTGTGGCTTGCTTATAATGAAGTATTAACGGAGAAAGATATAGAACAGGGTTATGTCCTGACTTGCCAGGGCTTTCCGGTGGGTGGCGATGTAGAGTTGCAATATTAGGTAAGGGGATAGATGTATGCCCGTTATTGTCACTTTTGATCATTGCTCTTTGGGTTATTACCTTCTTGCCATTCGTTCTTATCGTTCCTTCTTGTCATTCCGACGTAAGGAGGAATCTCAGAGCGCTTAGAGATGCTTCCTCGCGTCAGCATGACAATATGGAGTGTTAGATGGTGTTGACATAGTCTTTAACAGTTGCTGTAAGAGATGCCTCCTCGCGTTAGCATGACAATGCGGAATGTTAGGCGTGTTCTGACAGACAAAAACTTTTCATTTTAACGCTCCATTCCTCACTTAATCAACCCCAGTTGTGCTGCTTTGCTGATTAGTCCTACCACATTTTTTACGCCCAGCTTCAGAAAGAGGTTGGAACGGTGATTCTCCACAGTACTCAGGCTGATAAATAATTTCTTTGCAATCTGCGGACTGGTCATCTCTGATGCGATCATATCCAGTATCTCTTTTTCCCTTTTGGTAATGGTGGGTATATTGTGTGCTTTTTTATTGTCCAATACTTCATACAACAATTGGTCCCGTAATAAGCGGTCTATATAATTGCTGCCTTTATAAATACTGTCAATAGCCTCTGCCAGTTCGTATTTGTCGGCGCTTTTAAGCAGATACCCTTTTACTCCATGTTTAAACATATTGCGCACATGAAAGGGATGATCCATGTTAGTGAGCACCATTATTCTTATTTCCGGGTAATGTTGCGTTACATAAGCTGCCAGCTCATCACCTTGTTGCCCCGGCATCTGAATGTCCAGCAGCAGCACATCGGGCAATGCCGTTTTTAAGTTGCGCAGTAGCGATTCGCCGTTTTTGCTGGTATGTATCAGTTCAATAAGCGGGTGGTTGTCCAGCATTTTTTCTATACCCTGTATGACTATCGGGTGATCGTCGGCTATGCTTACTTTAATTTTCATTTTTTATTTTTTGCGGTCTGCGTCAATAGGATATTCCAGATATACCGTTGTACCGTTTCCTGCTTCGGACCGGATGCTGAAGTGTCCTTTCAGGTGCTCCAATGTCGTTCTAATATTGTGTAGACCCATACCTTGTATTTGTCCCGGCTGATAATCGAATCCGGTGCCATTATCTTCAATCGTGACATTTAGTGTGGCATCATGCCGGCTGAGCTGTACCAGGGCATGATCCGCATCAGCGTGTTTTATGATGTTCTGTACCAACTCCTGTATATTACGGTAGATCATCAGCGCTAAGCTTTTGTCTATATCACTTATAAATCCGAAGTATTGAAATTCTATTTGAAGCTTCCCGGCTTTTTGTGTATTGTCGCAGTAGATACGTACTGCTTCGGTAAGCCCGTGGCGAAGCAGTAGCTCCGGCATCAGGTTGTGAGCAGTATGGCGCACCTCGTTTAAAGTATGATCGAGCAGTTGCAGCGCTTCGTCATAATCCCTGTTATTAGCCAGGTTGTTTTCTTCCTTTTTAATCGTGCCTAACCACATTTTTAAAGTAGATAATGAGCCGCCTATATTATCGTGCAGCTCTTTGGCTAGATGCGCCCTTTCTTTTTCTTCGCCCTGTAGGGTAGCCTGCCAGCTTAACAATTTTATTTGTTGCTTTTGCAGCTTTTGGCGGTTACGGAAGTACAGACCCGTAAAGCCTGCCAACACAATTACCCCTGAGATGATACTCAGAGTCTGCGTATTTTTCCTTTGGATGATGGCTTGCTGCCGGCTGATCTTTAATTTATTCCGGATTAGTTCATTGTCTTTTTGGGCAGTTTCGTATTTGTAGTGGAGGTTGTTGATCTGGTTTTTAGCCTCTGTGCTCGTCATGCTGTCTTTTGCATTCATCCAAAGATCATAATAGGCCATTGACTCTTTATATGCTCCATATTTTTTTAGTATTTTAGCCCTCTCCCTATATACAAGTACTAAAATTTCTTTTGTTCCGGTTTCTTCAGCTAACATCTGGGCTTTGGATAAATACTTTTCCCCTTCTGCTTTCTGCCCTAATCCATCGTAGCACACACCAAGATTTAATATATTCATAATGCGTCCCTGTAATGGCGCATTTTTTATCTGTAATGCTTGTTGTAAATACATTAGCGCCTCGTGATAGTCCGGCTTTTTCTTGGACATATTATAAACAGAGAGATTACACAGTGCTTTTGATTCCATAGTTGTAACACCTAATTTTCGGGCAATATCCAGAGCCTCGAGTGTATAGTTAATTGATTCGGTATAATTCTCTTTGTCGTCTGGTTCTTTATCATACAGTAATCCTCCACGGGCAATTAACAGATTGCCCCAACTAATACTATTCTTATTATTGCCTAATTCTTTTTCTGCTAGTTTAGAATAATGAAGTGCTTTTTCATAATCTTCTAAATCCTGGAATAAGCTGGAAATATTACTATATGTAACAAATAGAGGTAGTTTGCCTGCTTTTCTGATAGATAATTCTTTGAAGAGGTGTTTACTTGCATTTTGGTTATCTCCCCAAAGCCTGTAGGTCTGCGCTTTTTCATTTTCAATAATAGCTGCTATTTCTATATTATTAAAATCGCTGTTGACCTGTTCCGCTCTTTTATAATAATCGAATGCCTGGCTGTACTGGCCTGTATATCTTGCGTATATTCCCTTTCCAATCAATGAGATGCATACTCCGTAGGTATAATGTACATAGCTCGCCTGTTTGTAGGACAAATCAAAAAGACGATCAGCTTCTCCCATATTTGATGCATTGAGGAACCGAAATGCCTGCCTGAGGGTTTGCCGGATAGTAGTGCTATCAGGGGTATCAGATGTGCCATTTTGTGCCTTACTTATTTTAGATGAAAAGAGGGTAAGCAGCCCGATCAATATACCAGACATAAGGAATGATTGCAGAAACAAACGAAGCTTAAACATATTCCTTGTTTATACTACAGGTGAGTTAGATAGCACAAAGTAACCCGATACGGGATGTGCAACAGCCTGCAATATAAATATTGTTTTGGCCAATACCGCAGCCTACAGGAAAAATAGGAGGAAACACCCAGTGGTATTTAAGGTCATACCCCCATTATTTTCCTGGGTGAGGATAATATTTTTGTAGTACCTTGAAACTGAGGATATCAGTTGCCGGGTATATTCTAAATTCTAAAAATATTTTTTGTATGAAATTGAAGTTATTACTTTTTCCTCTTTTTATCGGTTTGTTTACTACTGCATACGCAAACCTGCACAAAAGTTTTCACTCTACAAAAAGCTCTTTGGCTTTTATAGAAAATGTCGGCCAGGGTACAGACCAATATGACCAACCTCGGGTAG
>JBEBVI010000018.1:0-23668 GCA_040392805.1 Taibaiella helva | reverse complement strand
AAGAATATCACTTCTGCCCTTTACGTATATGTTGATGGGTGCGATAGCTTAAGGGTGATCCCTGTAAATGATAGTCTTTTTAATTACGATTATTTTAACAAGTATATTTATCCAAACTTAGGGAATAAAAGAGTTAAAATAAAAGTTGAGAAATATCTTGTAAGAGAAAAAGAAGTTTATGTTGCATATGAAATTGAATAGTTGAGTAATCATGTCAAAATAAACTAACCTGGTATTATCCATATTCGCAGTGGAAACAGCTTCCATCTGTTCGTAGTTTAGCAAAGTAACACTACGAACAGTTCATATTTTGAGTTTTTAAACTCAAATAAAAGCCATCTCAGTTCCCTTCTGTTTTGCTATACCGAGAAACAGTGGATTTGTTCTGGCAGACGGGAATGCAGTATGGAACAAGAATTGCTTCCTGCCGGGATAAATGTGTGGAGTCAAAGACTCTGTTCTATTATCCTGTACGGAGAGCGCTACGCTCTGCTCTCCGTACAGTAGGGATAGCAAACGGAACATAATTGCTTCTGCGGAATAAACAAGACACGAGTAGACCTCTACTCTAAATCAACATTGGAAAGGAAGGTTAATAATGTAATAACGGAACTGCTTATCCGTTAAATATTTATACCTATAGTCTTCGTAGCCAGAACATAAACGTGGTTCATTTTAAACATGGCAAAAGTGACAACTATCTATAAGATATCCATATCCATCCTGGGCCTATTTATTTCGATCCCGGTACTCTTATTGCTTTCTATTTTAGTAATCAACATTATCGGTGGCAGGTCGGATATAGTAGCGGGTATAAACGGTGAAAAAATAAAACAGGTAAAAACAGGAATGACATTAGAAGAGGTTCTTACTATTTTGGGACGCCCATACCATATCTCCTCTACCAGAGGAAAGCATAATATCCGTTGCAGACAGCCAAAATCCCGCTTAGACATGGATATCAACGATCAAACAGACATAAAGGCCGAAGTCGAAAAAATATATAATGACACCAACTATTGCTGTGAAGGAAACAGGGAAGATTTAAAAGACAAATTTCTCACATTAACTTACACAAAGCGGGTACCATTGTCTGAATATTATCCGATGTTATGGGTTCACCTGGACAGTAGCTACCGGGTAAGCAACGTGTTTGCTAAACAATATGATGGCTTTTTAGGATTGGATGATCCCTGCATTTATAGTGACGGTGTAGGTGATGAGGAAAAATTTAAGAAGAATTTTAAATAGCATCTGATAGCTACAAAACCCCTCTCCAATAAGCAATCATATCCTCCAAAGTCTTTTTTAAATGAATGCGCTGCTGCCAGCCGGTTGCCGCTACCAGTCTTTCAGAAGAACCATAGATGACCGGTTCGTCAGAGCTCCTTATGAGGGCGGGATCTGTTGTACAAGGTATCTTTTTACCGATGATCTCTTCGATAAGCGTAATAATTTCCCTGATCTCGTATATATGGTTACCGCAAACATTATATACTTCACCGGCTTCTCCTTTCTCCGACAAAAGTACCAGCGCATTCACCAGATCCCGGACATCTGTGATCGCTCTTTGAGTTGTCAATGTCCCTGTTATCAATGTATCGGCCTGGCCTTTTTCCCATAAAACCGTCCGCTTGGTGAAGTCTGAAGCCACATCATTTACTTTTCTGGGGCCTGTGGTATTGAATATACGTACCCTGATACACCGGATACGGTCATTTACAAAATACTGGAAACCCAGCAGATCCTGAGCCACTTTACTTACTCCGTACGGATGAAGAGGCAGTAAGGTTACATCTTCATGTATCGGCACGTTTTCCGGTGTAAGGCTGGCACCATATTCCGCACTGGAACAGGCAATTAATATGAGCGGATCATAGTCCGGCTTTATTTTCCGGATGGACTTTACCGCTTCAAATACATTTATGGTACCGGTAGAATTAATATCCATTGTTTCAGCCGGCTTTTCCCACGAAACGGTAGGATAGCTTTGTGCTGCCAGGTGGTATATGATCTCCGGCATACATTGGCGCATTATCTCTTCAACACGCTGCTGATCCCTTACGTCACAGGGAACGTAATCTGCTTTATCCAATACCTCTTCCAATCGTATGGTTGGATGGGTATAATAGGTAGCCGTAGCCTTTTGTCCCTTATTGAAATAGTATTCCACAAGATGTGATCCGACCATTCCGCAGCCCCCGGTAATTAATACAGGAGCATGTTTTATATTATTCATATTTTCGTCGTCTGAAAAATAACTGATGGCAAAGAAAGCAAAAATAATCATAATAGGCCCAGGTCATCCGTACCGTAATGGTCAATCTATATACCTGACCCATCTCTGCAACAAGCTGGAAAGCGATTTTGACATCGAATTAATCAATTATAGTTTATTATATCCGAATTTCCTTTTTCCCGGTAAGACACAATATGATGAAAGTAGCGGACAAAAGATCTTCTTTCCCAACAAGAGGATGGTAAACAGCCTGAATCCGCTGAACTGGATAAAGGTTGCCCGGTATATAAATAACCAGGACCCTGATATTGTAGCTTTTGACTGGTGGCACCCGTTCTTTGGCCCTTGTCATAGAGGCATCACTTCTTTTTTAAATAAGAAGCTAAAGAAAAGAGTACTGTTCATAACGGAAAATGTGATCTCACATGAGGCCAATAGTTTGGATAAATTATTGACCCGATGGGGTTTAAAACATGCCGGCTGTTTCCTGGCTCTTTCGGAATCTGTAGAAAAATACCTGCAAACCATGTTCCGTAAGAAGATATTCCGTTCGGCATTACCCATCTACGATTTTTATAAAACGGACGCAATATCTGCGCGGGAAACGGATAAAGCGCAATTCGGTTTTAATGACCAGGATATTGTTTTACTGTTTTTTGGCCTGGTAAGAAAATATAAAGGTCTTGATCTGCTGCTGGAAGCCTTTGCTCAGGTCAGCGGTAAACACAATAACGTAAAATTGTTAGTTGTAGGCGAATTTTACGAAGATCCCCAACCCTATCTCGATCTGATCAATAAACTACAACTGAATGGATCTGTGCACCTGGAAAACAGGTATGTTCCCAACGAGGAAGTGGACAAATATTTTTCCATAGCGGACTGTGTGGTACTGCCTTACAGATCTGCCACTCAAAGTGGTATATTAAGTATGGCTTACGGATTTCATAAACCGGTCGTTGTTACCGCCGTGGGTGAATTACCGGCCTTAGTAGAACAGGGCAAAACGGGTTATGTAGTGGCTAAACCAGATGTGCAGGAGATCAGCAATAGTATTGAAGAGTTTATCGATCAATATCGTACAGTTGCATTTTCAGAAAATATTTCAGATTACCTGGCCAGAAAAGACATTTTCCAAAATGTAAATAGTGTATTTGAGCAAATAGTAGGTTATATAGACAAGGGGAATGATTAAGGTGTAAAAGCCCGTTTTTACATATTATAAAATGACATTCACCGAATAAAACCCTGTACTTATCGAAAGCAATGCTGCAATTGCCCTGATGCATATTACCTTTGCTTCTTTGAAACAATTATAAAGAATGGAAAATCCGGCACAACATCGTCCTGAATTCAAGTTTGAACGGAACAGGAACCATAGGTGGGGAGGACTGGTGCTTATTATAGTAGGTGCACTTTTTCTTTTGCAAAAATTACCTCAGACCGCTCCTATATTTCATCACTGGCTTTTTGGCTGGCCCACCATTTTAATCATTGTGGGGATAGTTCTTGGCATCAAACATCGATTCCGCAACATTGCCTGGCTTATTCTTATCCTGATTGGCAGCTACTTTATGTTGCACAACAATAACCTGATTAATATCAATATACGCCCTTATCTTCTGCCCATAGGCATTATAGTGGCCGGCATTGTCATACTGACCGGCAGACGCCGTCAATGCAACTACCACCCTGCCGGAAGATGGAATAGCGGAAGGCCTGCTGTACCGGAAGCGATACCCAACGAAGAACTGTCCGACAATTTTCTGGAAGTGAACTCCACCTTCGGCAATATTGAAAAAAGTATTTTCAGCAAAGATTTTAAAGGAGGTAAAATTGCCTGCACTTTCGGAGGCGGACAACTCAATTTTGCCCAGGCCGATTTTCAGGGTGTGGCGATCATAGATATTTCAATAACCTTCGGCGGACTGGATCTGATCATACCATCAAACTGGAACCTGAAGAATGAAGTTGCAGTCGTATTCGGAAGTATAGAAGATAAACGGAAAATCATTCCGGGCACAACCGAATCTCAGAAAACACTGATCTTAAGGGGTAATATCATGTTCGGCGGGATAGAGATAAAAAGCTACTGATATTAAGTCCGGCGTACCTTGTCTATATGCCCTATATCTATTATCCGGGTTTTTAATTTATTTACTGTTTTGAATTTTGACTTAACCATGCCAGAGCGGTAATCTTTACGAATATGGCCGTCGTTCATTTTAATCCCTTTAATATTAAATTAGTTGCAGCCACACTGCTACTTACCATTGGCACAGCCCAGTTCTACTGGTTATGTTCCGTTAAAAGTTTTCCTATCGACATCGCGTTGACTGATGCCCTGGGAAGTTATCTGTTGCTCTTTGGTATCTTTCTCATACTGGATTACGGCATCAGTCCTTATATGCCGGCTATTACGCGTTTCAGCATAGTTGCGATGCAAAGTCTTGGACTTACTGTTATATGGATATTGGTAGCACAATGGTCGTTATTAAATCTTTTTGAAAACAGGAGCTACGAAATATTCTGGAAAGAAACGATTTATATACGCGGGCTGATCGGCTGGATCTTACTATTCGATTATACTCTGGTCAACTATTTTATTAAGCATCTCTCCCGGCAGGAATCCGTTGCCGAGAAGGAACAATATACGATACGGCTTAAAAAAGAAGCAGAGCTGTTCAAGTTAAGACAACAGCTACATCCGCATTTTTTATTTAACAGCCTTAATTCTATTAATGCCCTTATCGGTAAAGAGCCTCAAAGGGCAAGGCAGATGGTACAACAGGTATCCGACTTTTTACGCAACACACTGAAAAAAGAAGATAACGACCTGATATTGATCCGTAAGGAATTGGAAGATTTGCGCTTATATTTAAGCATAGAGCAGGTTCGTTTTGGCCACCGGCTTATTGTAGAAGAACATATTGATGATGACTGTCTTGATTTTAAAATTCCGCCTTTCCTACTACAACCTTTAGTGGAAAATGCTATTAAATATGGATTATATGGTACTACCGGAATAGTACAGATCCGGCTGGAGGGTATTTTATCGGCAAACCAATTCTGCTTCACTATAAAAAACCCGTATGACCCGGATGCTGTGGCTACCAAGGGTACCGGCTTCGGGTTAGAATCGGTGCGCAGAAGATTATATCTGCTATTTGCACGGAATGACCTTCTGCAATTACAGAACGACCGTACTATTAACGTGGATGGTGTAGAGATGGGGGCTTTTTCTGCGCGAATTTGTGTACCGGTGGATGAGGATTTGGGAGCTTGATGATTTTAGGACGATTCGATTTTAGGACTGGGGGATGTGATGATTGGTTGGTATTGTTTTTTTGAGTAAAGCACTTTCAATTTTCAACTTATGAAAAGTATTCTGATAGATGATGAACCTTTGGCGCGGTCGTTGCTTATGGAATTGTTGGAGCAGGAAAATGATGTGGATATAGTAGCATCGTGCAATGATGGATTTGAGGGTATGAAGGCGATACAGGAGTATCAGCCTGACCTCATTTTCTTAGATATACAGATGCCGAAAATCACAGGGTTTGAATTATTGGAGCTGTTGGATCATCCGCCTATGGTCATATTTACGACGGCTTATGATGAATATGCATTAAAAGCTTTTGAGGTAAATGCACTGGATTACCTGCTTAAACCTATAAGTAGTGACCGGCTGCAAAAGGCCCTGGACAGGGTACGTTTACGGATGAAGCATCCGGAAGCAGTTCCTGTCCCTGATCTTAAATCCATACATCTGCCGGAGCAATCGCAGAGGATAGTAGTAAAGGATGGCGGGCATATCCGGATCATACCTCTGCCGGATGTATTATATCTGGAAGCTGCGGATGATTATGTAAAAATCACAACCGCTGCCAGATATTTTCTGAAACACCAGAGTATGGCTCATTTTGAAAAGCTTTTGCCATCCTACCAGTTTGTAAGGGTGCACAGGTCATATATAGTGAATGTACAACACATTCATAAAGTAGAGCTGCAGGAAAAAGACAGTTATTGTGTCGTGTTAAGAAACAATGCTAAGGTGCCGGTCAGCAGGAGTGGTTATGCCCGGTTAAAGGCCACATTGGGTATCTGATCTCGATATTATAATAGTAATTTAGCGGTGTAAGAAAACCAATCATTATCTTCCAGGTCAACAACGATCATACCAGCCGATTGACGCATGACCTGTCGCTCAATCAAAGTAGCTGCTTTTCGGATATTGTCACTATCGAGGTGGCTGAAAGGTTCGTCCAGCAAAAGCCAGCGAAAAGGCTGTAAAAGACTTCTGACCAAAGCCACCCGTTGTCGTTCGCCATAGGAAAGCGTGCCTGCCTTTTGTTCCCATTTCCCGGAAAGCCCCAGTTCTTCCGTCCAGGCTTTTGCTTCAGCTATAGTATGGCTTGTAGTAAGCGCCTGTTTTAAAATAAGATTTTCTTCTATGGTCAGATCGTTAAACAGTCGCAGATCCTGGAAAACAATACTTAGCATCCTGCTCCTCATTTCCGCCCAGTCCTTATCGGTCAATTGCTTTAAGGGACGTCCCTCCCATCTGGCATTACCACTATAATCGTTACGCAAACCATATAGTATATGTATCAGTGTAGACTTACCTTTACCTGAAGGTGCCTGCAATAAAACACGCTCCCCCTGGGCCAACGTCCGTTCTACGTTCCATATATCAGAGGGTTGGCCTGCTTCTACCCTGCTCTGTAAGGGCTCGGGGATAAGATGTTCCAGATGTAATTGCATGATACAAAGGTGAAAATTAAAAATTCAAAGGAAAAAAATACAATGTTATTAGCTTAGGCCTGACACTCTGCTCTTTTGCTGCGAAGACACAACACCACTGTCATCCCGAAAGGATCTAAATAATATAACGACATTAAAAGATGTTACAGAAAATTTTATTACTTAAAGAGAGTAAATATCTATTAAATCAATCATTGATTATAAATACTAAAACACTGCCCGGCACATATGGCCGGGTGATATTTTAATTTAATCTGAATAATTTAGGCATTACAAGTCAAATGCATTTTGTTGCCGCATTCAAAATTCATTAAACCGGCCATCAAACTATCATTTCAACTTAACCTGCTACTTCATAGAATGAAAACCTATTGTATTCCCTTCCGTATCGGAAGCCAGTCCGCAAAAACCATGTTCACCTATGCTGAACTTTTCGCGTAATAACTTACCTCCTGCACCTTCAACACGGCCCAGCTCATTGCCGCAATCTTCGCAGGCAAAGTATACAACTGTTCCGTTAGCACCGGGTCCCATGCCATTCATTCTTACTAAAGTGCCACTGATGTTCGGTGCGCCTTCATACCAGGGGAAAGACATCATTTCTGCCTCTTCCTCTTCATCCGGGTTATCCATAGGGCGCATTTCTACACCCAGAACGGTTTCGTAAAACTGTGCGGCCCGCTTCATATCGCTGACATATATTTCGATATGAACAAAGGGATTGAATTTGCTATCCATAGCGTTCTATTTTTTAAAGTAAAAAATCAAGATTAAACAGGGCATGACCTGTACTCTATTATGAATTAAAAGATACTATTTGAAATTTCAGATCAACCAATAACACCCCATATCATTAAAATGTTCTGGCCTAAAATAATTTTCTGTTACGAAATTATTATGTAGTGTACGATGTCAGGCATATAATATCGTTTAAAACCTCCCGCCCGTTGATGCCCGTCATTGATTAGTAATCCACTTCTGCACTTACCTGCGGAAAAATGCATTCATCAATCCACGCGAAACATAACACTTCATTATAATGCCCGGCATATCTGACGTATCATTTAAATCCCGTCTACAGGAGTACACAGCAAAACAGAGTTTGAATTCCTAATTCTGATTTATCTCTGCCGGCTCTTTAGTTACTTCTTTCTTCTTAAACTTCGCTTTAAGAAAGGAGAACACGATAGGCAGAACAGAAATGAAAATGATCAAAAGCACTACTTTGCTGAAATTGTCGCGTATAACCGGAATCTGTCCTAAGTAATATCCTGCAAGAGTGAGGCCAACAACCCATAACACAGCGCCAATAACATTGTAAGTAAAGAAAACAGGATATTTCATTTTACCGACACCACCTACAAAGGGGGCAAGTGTGCGCACTATCGGAACAAAACGGGCTATAATGATCGTTGTGGGGCCATATTTATCGTAGAAGGCCTGGGTCTTGTCAATATGTTCCTGCTTTACAAAGTTTTTTCCGAAAATCTTAATGTTCAGCACTTTCAGTCCAAAATATCTTCCGATAGAATAGTTAGCCGCATCTCCTGAAACCGCGGCAATCAGCAATAGTAAGATCACTACCCACACATTCAACGACTCGGGATACTGAGAGGCCAGCATGCCAGCGGCAAACAGCAATGAATCGCCCGGTAGGAACGGCATAATAACGATTCCTGTTTCTATAAAAATGATAGCAAACAAAATGAGGTATACCCAACTGCCATAGTCTGTCAGCAATATACGCAGGTGCTCATCAATGTGCATTATAAAATCAAATAATTCTACCATAATCCGGGGCTAAGTTTAGAGATCGTACAAAAACTGCTAAAATAGTAATTCAACGGCATATTACAGGGGGCGATATTAGGCAGTTCGGGCTTTTTTTGTATCTTTATCCGGTTTGCAGGCCTTTGGAGGCTTTTATATGTAATGTAGAGGTTGTCCGGTATAAATCACGCCCGCCTTATATGTGGTTTTATATAGCTTCTTTATAAAGAAGATGAACGGTGGCGCCGGAAGTAAAGTAAAGTCAATCCATTTCTACTTTAACGGATAAAAGACTTTTGTCCCTGGTACTATTACTGGTACACGGACAAAGGCAGGTAACAATATATCCTATATCACCTGTCTCATGATAAAATTATTGTTCACCAAAAATTGTTTTAATTATGCAAGAAGCACAAAAGATCGTAGCGCGGAACAAGAGGATTAGAGCAATTATAGGCCTCGCCTGTGCATTGACCACTTTATTGATCATTGCTTACCTGACACTGAGATTCATACGGGAGATATGATCCAACTAAGTGTTATACTATATGGTATCTGTAGGGCTTGCTAAGTATAATAGTCACAATAACTTTGCTAAGTATCGTCATGTCGACCCCTACGCTTATGCTCAGGGTTCACCATGTGAGATAGTAAACATCTCACATGGTAAACTCCGTGAAGACACCTTCCCAGCTGTGGAACCAGGGACATTATTTTGATCCGGTATGAAAGCAATTCTTCCTTGTCTTGCTTTCATACCGGATCGTCTATAAGTGTCGGATATGCCCTGGGCTGGGTTGTTGTAGCAATGTTTCAGATCCTTACAGTTATATCAGGAGGAGTGAGTAAGAGAAGTAGCCATTTACGCCGTTGTTGATGCTTTCACCAACAATCAGGCGATACTTTATGAAGCACTGTCTTTCAAAAGTATATTTTCCCTCTTAGGACTGCTGGATAAAAACAAGAGAGGTTGCCCCTTTTACCGGAGCAACCTCTCTTGTCTACTTATCTTGTATTATTGCCACTTATTCTTCTTCATCAAATTCCAGCACATCTTTACTGGCAATAAGCAATTCGTATTCTTCTTTGGAGCCCACAATGATATCATTGTAATCGCGCACTCCTGTTCCGGCCGGTATTAATCCGCCTGTGATCACATTTTCTTTCAGACCTAACAAGTTATCTTCTTTACCGGTAATGGCCGCTGTAGACAACACTTTGGTCGTTTCCTGGAATGATGCGGCAGAAATCCAGCTGCGTGTTCCCAGGGAAGCTTTGGTAATACCTAAGAGAAGCGGAGATGACGTTGCGGGGTTCGCATCGCGGTATTCTACCACCTTCTGATCTTTTCTTCTCAGGTTACTGTTTTCCTCGCGGATCTCACGCAGGGTAACGATCTGTCCCGGATGTAACTTTTCAGAACCGCCTGCATCTACAACCACTTTCTTGTCATATATCCAGTCATTTTCAGTCATAAAGTCGTTCTTATCTACGGTATCATCTTCCAGGAATTTGGTATCTCCCTGATCGATTATCCTTACTTTACGCATCATCTGGCGTACGATAACTTCTACGTGTTTATCATTGATCTTTACACCTTGCAGACGATATACTTCCTGAATCTCATTTACCAGGTACTCCTGAACAGCGTGAGGGCCTTTGATCGCGAGGATATCGCTCGGTGTAGTAGCTCCGTCTGAAAGAGGGTTACCTGCTTTAACGAAGTCACCATCCTGTACGGTAATCTGGCGTGATAATGGTACAAGGTATTTTTTAACCATACCTTCTTTGGATTCTACCATTATTTCCCTGTTACCACGTTTAATGTTACCGAAGCTCACTACGCCGTCAATTTCGGCAACAACAGCCGGATTAGAGGGGTTACGTGCTTCAAACAGTTCCGTAACACGGGGAAGACCTCCGGTGATATCTCGTGAACGTCCCATTACCCTTGGTATCTTCACCAGCACCTGACCTGAACGTACTTTATCGCCTGGGTTAACGCTGATATGTGAACCTACCGGAAGGTTATATGTTTTGCTTTCTTTTCCTTCGATAATAATGGAAGGTATCTTGGTTTTATCTTTTGTTTCTATAACTACTTTCTCACGGTGCCCGGTTTGCTCATCGGCTTCTTCACGGAAGGTAACACCTTCTATAACGCTTTCAAAGCTGACCACACCCTCTATTTCAGAGATGATAACGGCATTGAACGGATCCCATCCGCAGATCGGATCTCCTTTCTTCACTTTCTGGCCGTTCTTCACTCTTAGTGTAGAACCGTAAGGTACGTTATTGGTGATCAGCAAACGATCGTTCTCTACATCCATGATACGCACTTCACCTGTACGGCCTATGACCACATTCACATCTTCACCCTCTTCGTTGGTATGTTTGGTCGTTCTAAGTCCGTCAAACTGTACAGTACCATCAAATTTAGCCAGCAACTGCGATTCGATTGCTGAAGAGTTGGCTGTACCACCGACGTGGAAAGTACGGAGTGTAAGCTGTGTTCCCGGCTCACCAATGGACTGGGCTGCAATAATACCTACTGCATCACCCTGTTGAGCCATATAACCGGTTGCCAGGTTTTTACCGTAGCATTTGGCACAGCATCCCCTTTTGGATTCACAGGTCAGTACCGAACGGATTTCAACGGTTTCTATTCCGGCTTCTTCAATGGCACTTGCAATGTCTTCATCAATTTCCACACCTGCGCTCACCAGTATTTCATCTGTATGTGGGTGGTATACATCATGAAGTGAGGTTCTGCCTAAGATACGATCAAACAGTGGTTCAACAATCTCTTCATTGTCTTTTAATGCCGAGATAGCCAGTCCGCGCAATGTTCCACAGTCTTCTTCATTGATTACCACATCTTGCGCCACATCTACCAGACGACGGGTAAGGTAACCGGCATCGGCTGTTTTCAGAGCCGTATCCGCAAGACCTTTACGCGCACCGTGCGTAGAAATGAAGTATTCCAATACGCTTAATCCGTCCTTAAAGTTAGCCAGGATAGGGTTTTCAATGATCTCGGAACCGGAAGAACCGCTTCTCCGGGGTTTAGCCATAAGGCCACGTAATCCGGCAAGCTGTTTCACCTGTTGTTTACTTCCCCGTGCACCGGAATCAAGCATCATGTACACAGAGTTGAATCCTTGCTTATCGGAAGCCATCTCCTGGATCAGCGTTTCCGTAACACGGGTATCCACACGGGACCAGATATCGATGATCTGGTTATAACGTTCGTTATTGGTGATCAATCCCATGTTATAGTTCTCCCAAACTTCGTCCACTTCTTCCTGAGCGTTCTGGATCAGCTGTTGCTTAATTTCGGGTATGGTAAGATCGTTAATATTGAATGACAATCCACCCTTAAAGGCAGTACGGAATCCTAATGTTTTCGTATCGTCCAGGAATTTTACCGTTTGTGGGATATTGGTGTTTTTCAATATCGAACCGATAATCTCCCGAAGTGATTTCTTGGTCAATAAAGCATTCACAAAGCCATTCTCCTTAGGTACAAACTGATTGAATATAACACGGCCCGCAGTTGTTTCTACTAATTTATTCTCCAGTTGTCCTTCCTTATTACGGATATTAACTTTAACTTTTATCCATGCATGAAGATCTACCCTTCCTTCGTTATGTGCTATAATAACTTCTTCTGCAGAGTAGAAAGCTTTGCCTTCTCCTTTTACAACTTCTGTTTTACCCGATTTCTTTCCTTTGGTCAGATAGTAAAGTCCCAATACCATGTCCTGGGAAGGAAGGGTAATAGGCGTACCGTTCTGAGGGTTCAGGATATTGTGTGAAGCCAGCATCAGTAATTGGGCTTCCATAATAGCCGCATTGCTCAATGGTACGTGCACGGCCATCTGGTCACCATCGAAATCCGCGTTAAATGCAGAACATACCAGGGGGTGCAACTGGATCGCTTTACCTTCGATCATTTTAGGCTGGAATGCCTGTATGGAAAGCCTATGCAGCGTAGGAGCCCGGTTGAGTAATACGGGGTGCCCTTTCAACACGTTTTCCAGGATATCCCATACCACTGCTTCTTTACGCTCTACTAATTTCTTAGCGCTTTTTACAGTTTTAACTATACCTCTTTCGATAAGCTTGCGGATGATAAACGGCTTAAACAATTCTGCCGCCATATCTTTAGGTATACCGCACTCATGCAGTTGCAATTCAGGGCCTACCACAATTACGGAACGACCGGAATAGTCCACACGTTTACCTAACAGGTTCTGGCGGAAACGCCCTTGTTTTCCTTTCAGTACATCTGAAAGTGATTTAAGAGCACGGCCTCCTTCAGCTTTTACGGCATTTGATTTACGCGAGTTATCAAAGAGAGAATCTACTGCCTCCTGCAACATACGTTTCTCATTGCGTAAGATCACTTCCGGCGCTTTAATCTCAAGCAACCTTTTCAGACGGTTATTCCGGATGATCACCCGACGATACAGGTCATTCAGATCGGAAGAAGCAAAACGCCCTCCATCCAAAGGTACCAAGGGACGAAGTTCCGGTGGAATAATGGGAATGTATTGCATTACCATCCATTCCGGTTTATTTTCCACCCTGGTATTGGCATCGCGGAAAGCTTCCACTACGCCTAAGCGTTTCAGGGCTTCCTGTTTTCTTTGCTGAGATGTTTCATTAGCTGCTGCATTACGTAAATCGTAAGACAGTTGATCCAGGTCGAGCCTGCTCAACAGGTCTTGCACAGCTTCTGCTCCCATTTTAGCAATAAACTTATTGGGATCATCGTCAGGGAGGTATTGATTTTCTTTAGGAAGGGCATCTATGATATCTAAGTATTCATCTTCGGAAAGCAAAGCCATGTAAGTATCTTCACTATCCTTCATACTCAGTTTCTGGCGGATCAGCTCCTCGGCTTCACCTGCTTGTACAATGACATAGCGCTCGTAATAAACAATGCTTTCTAATTTCTTGGAGCTCGAACCTAAAAGGTAACCTATCTTATTGGGAAGGCTCTTAAAATACCATATATGCACTACGGGTACAACGAGCTTCAGGTGTCCCATACGCTCTCTTCTTACTTTTTTCTCTGTTACTTCCACACCACAGCGGTCGCATACAATACCTTTATAACGGATACGTTTATATTTTCCACAGTAGCATTCGTAGTCTTTAACCGGTCCAAATATTTTCTCGCAGAAAAGACCATCTCTTTCCGGCTTATAGGTACGATAGTTAATGGTTTCCGGTTTAAGTACTTCACCGTAGGAGCGATCTAACACACCATCGGGAGAAGCAAGACTGATCGTTATTCTATCAAAACCGGATTTGGGGCGGTTTTCTTTTTTAATTGCCATATCAGCAAGGAATTTTTAAAAAGATTTCAAAAAGATTTCAATGATCCGGGGTAAAGGTATTTCACTACCCTTATCCCGGTTTCAAAAATGTCTATTTTTCGCTGTCGAAAGTCAGCTCTAATCCAAGTCCTCTAAGCTCGTGTACCAATACGTTGAATGATTCCGGTATACCGGCCTTTGGAATATTGTCGCCTTTAACAATGGATTCGTAAGCCTTGGCACGTCCGATAATATCATCCGACTTAATGGTCAGCAACTCCTGCAGGATATTGGAAGCTCCGTATGCCTCAAGAGCCCATACCTCCATTTCTCCAAAACGCTGACCACCGAATTGTGCTTTACCACCCAAAGGTTGTTGTGTAATCAGTGAGTATGGTCCGATAGAACGGGCGTGCATCTTATCGTCAACCATGTGGTGCAGTTTGATCATATAAATTATACCTACAGTAGCTTTCTGGTCGAAGCGCTCGCCGGTTTCACCATCGTAAAGGTAAGTATGGCCAAATTTAGGTAAGCCGGCCTCCTCAATGTAGTGGCTGATCTCATCTGCTGATGCTCCGTCAAAGATCGGCGTAGCAAAACGCAATCCTAATTTTTCACCTGCCCATCCCAGGATTGTTTCATAGATCTGTCCTAAGTTCATCCTCGAAGGTACCCCCAACGGGTTCAGCACGATATCAACAGGTGTGCCATCGTCAAGGAAAGGCATATCTTCAGCACGTACAATACGGGCTACGATACCTTTGTTTCCGTGACGGCCGGCCATTTTATCACCCACTTTCAGCTTGCGTTTCACAGCAAGGTAAACTTTAGCCAGTTTCAACACGCCCGTAGGCAGCTCATCACCTATAGACAGGTTGAATTTCTCTCTTTTATAACGTCCCAGTTCTTCGTTATACTTAATATTATAGTTATGCAACATCTGATTCACCAGGTCGTCTACCTCCGCATCGCCTGTCCAGCTCAGCGGGTTCACATTCTGGTAATCAACGGAAGCCAATACTTTCGAAGAGAATTTACCACCTTTGCTGATCACTGGTTCGCCATAGGTATTAGTTACTCCGGCGGAAGCTTTATCAGCCAGTAAAACGGCCAGCTTTTCCAGTAAAAGTTTTTTAAGCTCTTCTACATTCTGGTTATGCAGTTTTTCGATCTTCTCCAGCTCGCTCTTCTCTTTTACTTTTGAGTTCTTATCTTTCTTAGCTCTCTGGAAGAGCTTTTTATCAATAATAACGCCTTCCACTGATGGCGAAGCTTTCAATGAGGCATCTTTAGCATCTCCGGCTTTATCACCGAATATGGCGCGGAGCAGCTTTTCTTCAGGGGTAGGATCGCTTTCCCCTTTAGGTGTGATTTTACCGATAAGGATATCGCCTTCTTTTACATGCGCTCCGATCCTGATGATACCGTTCTCATCCAGGTCTTTGGTTGCTTCTTCCGAAATATTGGGAATATCGGCAGTAAGTTCTTCTTCTCCTAATTTGGTATCACGCACTTCCAGTTCATATTCATCAATATGCACAGAAGTAAACAGGTCTTCACGTACCACTCTCTCATTAATTACAATGGCATCCTCAAAGTTGTATCCTTTCCAGGGCATGAAAGCCACTTTCAGGTTACGTCCCAGTGCCAGCTCTCCATTTTGGGTAGCATATCCCTGTGTAAGGAAGTCGCCTTCATTAACCTGTTGTCCCTTACGAACTGCAGGACTGAGGTTGATACTGGTGCTTTGGTTGGTTTTCTTATATTTGGTTAGCTTGTATACTTTCAGGTCATCTTCAAAAGAAACCAGGCGCTGTTTTTCATCTCTCTTGTAGCGCACATGTATCTCATTGGCATCTACATATTCTACGACGCCGGTACCTTCTGCATGTATCTGGATACGGGCATCACGGGCTGCTTTACCTTCCAGTCCTGTACCGACAATAGGTGCCTGCGGACGTACCAGTGGCACTGCCTGACGTTGCATGTTCGATCCCATCAGGGCACGGTTGGCATCATCGTGCTCAAGGAAGGGAATAAGGGAAGCGGAAAGTCCCACGATCTGGTTGGGAGCCACATCCATAAATTCTACTTCTGAAGGCTCTAAGATCGGGAAGTCACCGGTTTCGCGCGACTTGATCTTATCATCAAGGAAGGCTCCATTTGCATCGAGAGGTACGTTAGCCTGGGCAATCTTTTTATCGTCTTCTTCTTCGGCGCTCAGGTAATATTCATTTTTCAGATCTACTTTACCATCCTTAACCTTACGGTATGGTGTTTCGATAAAGCCCATATCATTGATCTTGGCATGCACGCACAATGTAGAGATCAGCCCGATATTAGGCCCTTCCGGTGTTTCAATAGTACACAGTCGACCGTAGTGGGAGTAGTGCACGTCACGCACCTCAAACCCTGCACGTTCTCTGCTCAGACCGCCCGGCCCGAGTGCAGATATACGGCGTTTGTGGGTGATCTCGGAAAGCGGATTGGTCTGATCCAGAAACTGGGATAGCTGGGAAGTACCGAAGAAAGAGTTGATTACCGAGCTGAGTGTACTTGCATTGAACAGTTCAATAGGTGTAAATACCTCATTGTCCCTGACGTTCATCCGCTCACGGATGGTACGTGCCATACGGCTTAAGCCTACACCAAACTGGGCATACAGCTGTTCACCTACGGTACGTACACGCCTGTTGCTCAGGTGATCGATATCATCTATCTCCGCCTTACCATTGGAAAGATGTACGAGATATTTAATAATGGCGATAATATCTTCTTTAGACAGTACTTTTTTATCATTTTCCAGGTCCAGCTCTAACTTTCTGTTGATCTTATAGCGGCCTACCTCTCCAAGATCGTAACGTTTATCGGAGAAGAATAATTTTTCGATGATACCTCTTGCAGTTTCATCATCCGGCGCATCACTTCCACGCAACTGACGGTAAATATGCTGAACCGCTTCCAGTTCGGAGTTTGAAGTATCTTTATTTAAGGTATTATATATAATAGAGTAATCTCCGCTCAGCTCTTCTTTCTGGATATAAATGGAATCCACACCCATTTCCAGGATCGTATCCACGTGATCTTCACTCAGCACACTGTCCCTTTCCAGGATCACTTCGTTACGTTCAATGGAAACTACTTCCCCGGTATCTTCATCTACGAAATCTTCCGTCCAGCTTCTTAATACGCGTTCGGCCAGACGGCGGCCAATGTTCTCTTCCAGCGATTTCCTGTCGGCTTTCACCTCATCGGCCATTCCGAACAGGTTCAGTATGTCTTTATCGCTTTCGTAGCCTATAGAACGTAATAAGGTAGTTACGGGGAATTTCTTTTTACGGTCGATGTAAGCATACATGACATTATTAATATCAGTAGCAAATTCCATCCAGGCGCCCTTAAACGGGATAACCCGTGCAGAATAGATCTTGGTACCGTTAGGGTGTGTGCTCTGACCGAAGAACACTCCCGGTGAACGGTGCAACTGGGAAACAACTACGCGTTCGGCTCCGTTGATCACAAATGTACCACGGGGCGTCATATAAGGTATATTACCTAAAAATACGTCCTGAACGATGGTTTCAAAATCAACGTGCTCTTCATCGTTACAGCTTAAACGCAGTTTGGCTTTCAGTGGGACGGAATAGGTTAACCCCCTTTCCATACACTCCTCTATAGTATAGCGGGGCGGGTCGATAAAATAATCCAGGAACTCGAGTACGAATATATTACGGGTGTCTGTTATGGGAAAATTTTCCTTAAACACCCGGAACAATCCTTCCACATCACGCTTATCGGGCGTGGTTTCGAGCTGAAAGAAATCCTGGAACGACTGGAGCTGAATAGCCAGCAAATCAGGTGAATCCGCGACATCATGGATCTTAGCGAAGTTCACGCGGCCTGTTTGCGTGCGTTTTGTGACGTTAGACATAGTATTTTACACCGATTATTTGTAAAAAACAAAATAATCCCACCCCAAAAAGTATATACTTTTTGAGATAGGTTTAGCAATAAATTTTAAAATTTCTGGACCAAAAGAGTTTTTGCACGTACGTTTTCCCTTTAAGGGACGGCAAATTTAAGTATTAAAACACAACCGGCAAAATTATTTTACTTCAGGCAAAAGGTATGGTTAATAAAATACTAAAACAGTTATTCTTCTGTCCCATTCTGCCGCACTCTTAAATCCATGTTGTCGCCCTCTTTTATCCGGTTCGGTTCGTTAAACTCATTAAAGGGTTCCGGTATTTGTATATAAACTACTGCGGTACTTGTATCGGCAATCATATCATCAAACACGACGGTGTAGTTCAGGTTGCTGCTGCTTAATACGGCTATAGCCTCCGGGTAAGTCATCCCGGTCACATCGGGCACATTGATCTGCTTATTACCTAATCCGTCGCCAACAACGAGGCTGATACGGCTGCCCTGCGGGATCATCGTCCCCGGCTGTATCTCGTTGCCGGCAAGCAATTGTGCCAAAACAGCACCCTGGGCCATATCCGGCTTCATAATGGTATCTCCAAGTAGCAGCTTACTGCTCTTCAGTAATAATTCTGCGCTCCGGTATGACATGTTCACAAGGTTAGGCATTGGTGTATTGGGCGGACTCTGTTTATTGACAATAAGGAAAATGGTACGGCCTTCTTTCACGGTTGTTCCTCCGTCAGGCTGCTGCCTCAATACCCGCAGGGGTTCTTCTTCAGGACTATACGTGGAATCTACATCAATATCAAAGCCTTGTTCTTTTAAAATGCGGATGGCTTCCTGTAAGCTTTTACCTTCCAGCTTAGGTACGCTCAGCTCCTTACCATGGCCGGTCATCCATCCTAAAGAGGCAAAAAACAACCAATATAAAGCAATACAGATTAATGCTATTATGGCCAGACTACCCCAGAACGTCTTATAAACAGGCTTAGTCATCAAATTATCAGTTTATCATTTAGTACAGTTATAACTTCAATCACCGGCAAAATACCAATTCTGTTGACTAAACCGGAAGAATTTCATCCAGTAGCTTTCCGTAAAAATCTTTCAAATCCATACCGGCTGCCCTGATCTGTTGCGGTACAATGCTGTTTTCGCTTTGGCCGGGCATTGTATTTACTTCGAGAAAGTACAGCTGCTCTGTTTTGCTTTCCAGTATAAAGTCCATACGTACCACGCCCCGGCAGTTCAGCAACTGATAAATATTTTCGGCTTTCCGGCTTATCAGTTCGTGTATGGCGGGAGCGATGGGCGCAGGGGTAATCTCGTTGGTCACACCGGGAGTATACTTGGCTTCGTAATCAAAGAATTCATTTTTACTGACGATCTCGGTTGGTGGTAGTGAATATATTTTTCCTTTTAGCGCATACACACCTATGGTGAGCTCTCTTCCCTCAATAAATTCTTCGATCAAAACCTGGTTATCTTCTGCAAATGCACGTTCTATGGCTCCCAGTAATTCCTCGGGCGCGGTTACTTTACTGACACCCAGGCTTGATCCGCTCTCGTTGGGCTTCACAAATACGGGGAGCTTCAGGCTTTCCAGTATGACACCTAAGGAGAAATTTGATGTTTTGTAAAGCACTACGGATTTTGCAATATGAACGACGTTGTAGTCTTTTAATATTTTATTACAGAAGTTCTTATTGAATGTCAGTGCGGACACTATAGAGCCGCATGTGGTATAAGGCAGGCCGATCATATCAAGGTATCCCTGGAAGCGACCATCTTCGCCGGGTGATCCGTGCACGGCAATAAATACAGCGTCAAAATTTACTTTGCCGGTATCAAGCAATAAGGAAAAATCATTTTTATCGACCTCAATTTTCCTGCCGTCGGCGGTTTCGTGCCACCAGGAAGAGCGGTCTATAACGATTTGATAGACATCAAACCTGGAGTCATCGAGGTTTGCCTTTATCGTTTGAGCCGTTCCCAGCGAGATAACATGTTCACCAGAGTAACCACCGGCAACCAAAGCAATTTTCTTCTTCATATAGAGCAATGTACAAACATTAGACCGTCAAAGGTAAATGTTAAAGGCAAATAATGTGCAATGGATTATGAATTGAATTTTGGGTAGTGGAAAAATTAACAAACGAGAAGTGAGATATAATAATTTTTTATGCTTATTGATTGTTTTACAGGTATGATATTTAGTTTGGGACATTATCAGATACCCGGAAACAGAAATACTATATAACGATAATTGCGGTAGTCAGCACTCGAGAAAGCCTTTGTGATAAAAGCAGGTCGTGTCTTCAATCAGCCGTATTACAATGGAGATTATCAGTATAACTATCTTTACCTTCTTCTTCCCCTTTCAAAATCTACCAATCCAACATTTCTTTCTCTTTCGCCTTCTTATCCCTGAGAATACGTGCACTTACCATAATACCGGCTTCATAAAGCATTACTAAAGGAATGGCCACCAGGAAAATACTGAACCAGTCCGGCGGAGTGATTACGGCAGCCAGCACCATAATGATGACGATGGCATAACGCCGCTTTTCCCGCATCAGCTTGGGCGTGAGTATGCCTACCCTTGAAAGGAAGTAAACCAGAACCGGCAGCTCAAATACGATACCCATTCCCAATATAAGGTCGCCAAGTGTATCGTAGTAGTTGGCAATTGTTATGATATTTTCGAATTGCGGGCTGAGCTGATAGCCTGCAAAAAAGTTGATCGTAAAAGGCGCTATCAGGAAATAGGCAAACATAACACCCGAGAAAAAAAGCAACGACGACCAGAGCACAATCCCCCGGGCATATTTCAGTTCTTTTTCTTTCAAAGCGGGTTTGACAAATCGCCATATTTCCCAGAAGACATAAGGAAAGGCAATAATAAACCCGATCATAAAGGATGCCGAAAAGCTCATCATGAACTGGCCGGAAAGCTCTGTATTCTGAAATTTTATTTTAACCGCATCCAGGCAAAGAACATCCACATGCAGAAAGTGGCCTAAGCGGCAAAGTACCCTGTAGGAGATAAAATCGCTATTGGACGGCCCCAGAATGACATAGGTAAATATCCAGTCGATATTGATAAAAACAACGATAGCACATATAATGATTGCCGCCAGCGAGCGGATAATATGCCAGCGTAATTCCTCAATATGATCCGTAAATCCCATTTCCGCACCGGAACGGGCATTGTTACGTTTGGCCAGAAACTTATCTATTAGACTCAAGTTATAATGAATTAGTGATAAGTGATGAGTGATAAGTTGATGAGATTTGCTTTTTCAACGCTCCATTATATTTTAGCCACACGCCTCTCATGCCGCCCTCCTTCAAATGCGGTGGACAGGAAGATATCTACCATATCGCGGGCATCATTATAGCCTACGAAGCGTTCCGGCATACATAGTATATTTGCATTATTATGCTGACGGGCAAGCAAGGCCAGCTCCTGGTTCCAGCACAACGCTGCCCTTATACCGTTCTGCTTGTTGGCTGTCATGCATACACCGTTGCCACTGCCGCAAATCAGGATCCCGGCTGCCGCTGCCCTCTCCTCTACCATGGAAGCAACCGGGTGCGCGTAGTCCGGGTAATCAGTGGAGTCTGCAGAATGAGTACCTTTGTCTTCCACCTGCCATCCCTGCTGGAGCAGCCAGGCTTTGATTTTTTCTTTGTACTCAAATCCGGCGTGGTCGCTCCCTATAGCTATAGGTAGCGCTCTGTCAAATGCTTGTTCCATTATACTGTTTAAAAGGCAAAGTTAAGTTATCAAAATATAATTTGACCTAAGACATTTACCCGGATTAACGATCATTTTTGAATTTCCATAAAATACTGCTCCAGCCGGCCGGCAATACGCTGCCAGCTGTAATTTTCCGTAATAACGGTTTTGCCGGCCTGTCCTGCCTGTTCCCGCAGTGCCCGCGACTGCAACAGGTTAATACAGTGCCGGATAAAGGATCCTTTATCCCCGGCCAGAAAAACGCCTTCTCCCGAAGATATATCCAGGCCGTCAAACCCGATATGATGGCTCACCACAGGCACGCCCATAGCCATAGCCTCCAGTACCTTGTTTTGTGTTCCGGCACCGAAACGCAAAGGAGCGACCACTATCGCCGCCGTTCTATACATATCCGCCAGGTTAGGCACAAAGCCGGTTACCCGGATATCGTCGCAGGCAAGTGAGCGTATTTTTTTTACCGGCCTTTGTCCTGCGATCACAAATGTCAACCCGGGAAGCGCTTTTTTTATTTCAGGAAAAATATCCTTTGCAAAATATTGCACCGCATCAACATTAGGCGCATAATCCATATTGCCCGTAAATAAGATCGTGTCATCTATACCGTAATCATGGTGTTCACCGGAAAATACAGACACATCCACACCATTGGGCAATAATTGTATATTTGTTATTCCCTTTTCATTATGCAGGTAAAATAAATCTTCTTTAGAGCAAACGAGGGACATATCATATTTGCTCAGAACAGATTCGTAATTATATATTCTTTTCTGCTCCACCCGGTTGAAGATCCTGCGCCATCCGCTGCTGGTTTCCACTCTTCTTTTCCAGTACAACGAGTAAGCATCAGGCAGATCCAGTATCCTCGGTATGGTAGCATCGTCTGCCCAGTATTGTGCCATTCTTAAATGCTGAACATGCACTGCATCATATGAGTAAGTGTTCCGCAACTCTGTAATTTTTTCGGACATCGCTGCAGATCTGAAATATTCAACCTGGAAAGGATTGTTTTTAAAAACGGCCGCCAGGCTATTCAGGTACGACTGGTATTTGCCAAGGGGCACGAGGTGAATTTTTGAAAAGATCTTCTCTAATTCCGGCAGGTAGCGTACATCACTCTTCTGCTGAAGGAAAGTTACCAGATGAAGGTTGTGCCGCTTAGCCAATTGTGTGGCCAGATGAAATATTTTTAATTTATCGCCCCGGTAAGGCGGATACGGAAATCGGTTAGCTGTAAAAAGAATATTCATTACGGAGCCGCAAATTATCATTCCTTTTTAAAACAAACAATTATCATTCCGGGCGATAAGTGATGAGTGATATAATAGGTTTATAATTTGTATTGCATTTCAGGTGGTACATGCACTTTAATTCTTTCGGTTTTAGATTAGATGATATGTCAAAAAAATATAGTTTTCTTTTTATAAACTCATTTTTGCTCCGCAAGAGAGAAGTTCACGCGAAGCGAACGGAGAAAACTACGAAACAGAGATTGATATTAAATATTTTACGTAGTGACTTTTGTAATCTTTGTTTCTTTGTGTGAAATTTATGCGCTTTTTGGGGTCGCCTCATCTTTGCGGAGCCATATACAAACCGCTTATAATCAACACTTATACGGCAATAGGCTCTTACCCGATAGTTTGCCTTTTCTTAACTCAAAAATACTTTACATTTGCTTTTCACGTTTATTTGGAAAAACAAATTTGTTATATTGATTATGCTGAGATTCATGAGAAACAAAATTCTAATACCAGCTCTTATTATCACCGCACTTGGTATATTTTTTTCATTCAGGTACCTGGGTGGAGATGGACAGACTGAAGAGCGTACCGAGCATCAAACCATATTGAACACGGTAATAAATATAATGCAGGAGGG
>JBEBVI010000017.1:0-23758 GCA_040392805.1 Taibaiella helva | reverse complement strand
AGCGGTATCTGCTTTTTCTCTTGAAAACTCCATATATACCCGTCCGAGATAAAAATACCCCATGCCTTCATAGAAAGTATTTCCCTTAATATAGGTTAAGCCTTCCTGTATATGCTCTACAGCCTTTAAGGTATCATCAACAGATAAGGCATCTCCCATCTGGAAAAGTAATTCAGCCTTTTCGGCAACCGAACCTGCGGTTTTTAGTTTGCGTGCCAGGCTGTCTAAAAACGCATGCTCCTGCCCGTATACGGTCAAAGTGCAGCAATATATTAGAGTGAACAAAAGAAAACGATAGCCAGCCATGATGTAATAATAGTACAATTCGGGATATACTGCACATAAGGGGCGAAAATTACTCCTTTGGGAGTATTGCCGCAACTGGGATTAGCTGATAATTTTGATTGCGGATTGTATAGATAACACAGGCTGTTCCGATGGGGTATTATATGGCTATTGTTTGTTGTGAAAAGTGGTTATGAATAAGATAAAAAATAAAAATAGGGATACAAGATCTTTTACGAAATTTTTAAACCAACTCTGATAAATATGAAACAGGTTACCTTTTTATTGATGATCGCAATATTGGTTGCTGCCTGCAGCAAGAAGGATAAAAGTACAGTGGCTCCCGGCACAGATACTAAAGACAAAAATTATGCACCGGGAGTGCTGTATATCAAGCAGGGTACGGAAGGTATTACCAGGTTTGATTTGTCCAATGGCGTCGTATCCGATGTATTGCAGGACTGGTATAACGGGTCCGGATGGGATATCAGCTGGGATGGCACTAAGGGAGTGAAGGAAGTCAATCAATCCAGCTATGATACGAGGTATATCATTTTTGATGTTAAGAATGGTTCTACGATCAGGGAAATTTTTTATGAACCTAATGATAATAATGGCGGCTTACCTTATTTCTCGCCCGATGGTACCAGGCTGGCTTTGTGCCCGACATTTGAGGATGGCCTGGTGATCCTGGATATGAATGGCAAGGTGATCCATAATATTGCAGGTTACGGGGCGACGCACGAGTTTAAATTCCTGGATCCTATATGCTGGGAAGCCGGCGGTACGATCCTGTTTAAAAAGGATGGCGGTTTATGGCGCACTACCACGGATTTTAAGCGTGCCATTAAAATACGGGATATTCCTTTCGACGACTGGAGAGGGTATACAGCGGCCAGCCCGGACGGTAAAAAAATAGCCCTGAGCCTGGGTAATTATATCTGGCTGATGAATGCGGACGGCAGTGATTTTCATGTGATAACGGAGAGCACTCAGTGGGAAGCTGTACCGGTTTTTTCGCCTGATAGCAAATATATAGCAATGAAGGCCAATTCAAGGGCAGGTGATGGCTTGACAACAGCGGCGCATATCTGTATTATCCCGGCAGACGGGCAGGTGTACAAAGTGTGGCCGGGAGAGGATAACCGGGTTATTCATCCGATGGAGAAAGGAGCGCCGGATTCGCGGGGATTGGGTAAAACAATAGTGGGTGATTTTGTGTGGAGATAGTTAAACCCGCTTTATATCCGCTCCGAGCGCATTAAGCCTTCCGTCTATATTTTGATAACCGCGGTCGATCTGATCAATATTTTCGATAATACTTTTCCCTTCGGCCGACAGGGCAGCGATCAGCAAAGCCACACCGGCGCGTATATCGGGAGAAGACATGCGGATGCCCCGCAGCGAGGCTTGCCTGTTTAATCCCATGACAACCGCCCTGTGCGGATCGCAAAGTACGATCTGTGCGCCCATTTCTATCAGCTTATCTACAAAGAACAATCTGCTTTCAAACATTTTCTGGTGGATGAGCACATTACCTTTTGCCTGTATGGCCATCACCAGCAAAACGCTGAGCAGGTCGGGGGAAACGCCCGGCCATGGATGGTCGTATACGGTTAGAATAGAACCGTCAATAAAGTTTTGAATACGGTAATGCTCCTGTTCGGGAATATAAATATCCTGATCTCTGATCTCCAGGTCAACACCGAATCGTTTAAACGTATCCGGTATAAGTCCCAGTTCGACAGGATCTGCATTTTTTATGGTCAGGCAGCTTTGCGTCATAGCAGCCAGAGCAATGAAGGAGCTGGTTTCTATCATATCGGAAAGTAACCGGTGCTCGCAGCCCTTCAGGGAGGCTACGCCTTCTATGATCAATAAATTAGAGCCGATACCGCTGATGCGGGCGCCCATTTTATTTAGCATTTTGCAGAGTTGCTGCACGTAAGGTTCGCAGGCTGCATTGTATATGGAAGTGGTTCCTTCGGCCAGTACGGCGGCCATCAGTATATTGGCCGTTCCGGTTACGGAGGGCTCTTCAAGAAGGAGGTACGCACCTTTCAGCCCTTTGGTGTTAAGGGTAAATTCTTTATTGACCTCATCGTATTTAAAGTCCACCCCCATTTTTTCAAAACCTCTGATGTGGGTATCTAACCGCCTCCGGCCTATTTTGTCACCTCCGGGCTGGGGCAGGTAGGTATGGCCGTAACGGGCTAAAAGCGGCCCGGCCAGCATTACCGCACCTCTTAGTTTGCCGGATTTCTTTTTATAGGTCTCCGATTTCAGGAATTCAACATTAATATCTTTTGCCTGCAGGATACATGTTCCGGGGGCCGGCCGTTCGATTTGTACACCTAAGTCGCCAAGTAGCCCGATCAGCATATTGACGTCCGAGATATCGGGTATATTGGTTACCGTTACTTTTTCAGAGGTCAGCAATACCGCGCACAGTATTTGCAGCGCCTCATTCTTAGCGCCCTGCGGCTCGATAGTGCCTTTTAATTTCCGGCCACCCACTATTTCAAATGCGGTCATAGTTTTAATTACGAATTACGAATTAACCTTTCACTTTACGTCGTGCCGTTGCGACTTCTTTGCATCTTTAATCAATTCAATTACGAATTATCTTCGCGTCGTTGCGACTTCTTTTGCGCCCGTTGCGTGGAACTCACACACCATCCACTAATAATAACTGGAATTAAGATTATTATTCGCCTTCTCGGCTGTTTCTATTGGTGAATAGTCGGAAAGTATATCCGGTTTCCCTTTTGCTACTCTTACATTATGCTCAAAATGCGCAGAGGGTAGCCCGTCTTCCGTTACGATAGTCCAGCCGTCTTCGGCTGTATATATTCTTCTTGATCCCAGGTTGATCATAGGCTCAATAGCCAGTACCATATTTTCCTGTAGTCTTTTGCCTGATCCCCTGTGGCCATAATTGGGTACCTGCGGATCTTCATGCATATCCTTTCCTACGCCGTGACCCACCAGTTCCCGCACTACGCCGTAGCCGTGCTTTCTGTAGGTATGATTTTCTATAGCAAAGGCAATATCTCCTGTTCTGTTGCCGGTGATGGCTTTTTCAATACCTAAATACAATGATTCCTTTGTAACCCGGATAAGATCCAGGACTTCTTGTTTCACTTCTCCGATCGCAAAAGTATAGGCATGGTCGCCGTGGAAGCCATTTTTGTAGAAACCACAGTCGATGGAAACAATATCACCGTCTTTCAGCTCATATTCAGCCGGGAAACCATGTACCACTACCTCATTTACTGATATACATAAGGAGTAGGGGAATGGGTTGCGCGGATCGCCATAATTTTTAAAAGAGGGAACACCGCCATTGTCGTGTATAAATTCTTCTGCCAGGCGGTCCAGTTCGATCGTTTTAATGCCTGGTTTTAATACTTTGGCCACCTCTGCTAAAGTCTGGCCAACCATCAATGCACTATGGCGTTGAATTTCTATTTCAGCGTTTGTCCTGTAAGTCAATTTCTAAATAATTTTTTAATGCCGTTTGCCTTCTTATTATAGGGATCACATCACTCCTTTGGTCGGGCGACCGGCTTTGTTTAAAGCGGCAAAGATAAATCAATTATCGTGTAAGTCTGTTTCCCGGTTAGGAGGTTAGGGGTTGAGAAATTCTTCTTTCACTCTTAATTGCACGGTTTCTACCGAATTACGGTACATCTTTACGATAATGGCATCGTATTTGTCGATCTCGATCTTATCTCCTTCTTTTAGTTCCCTGTCATCATTTAATTCGGATATCAGACCGGCAAGAGTTTCGAAATGCTCCCCTTCTTCCAGCTTGAAGGGAATCAGCTTATTAATGTCGGAAAGTGTATAGTGGGCATTGATCAGGTAGGTATTTTCTCCTGTGATCTCCACGATAGGTTTTTCATTATCGTACTCATCCTGTATCTCACCAACCAGCTCTTCAAGGATATCTTCCATGGTAATGATGCCTGTGAGCTCACCGATCTCGTTGGTAACGATAGCCATCTGGAGATGCTTCTTCTGGAACTCTTTCAGCACGTTTTTGATTTTGGCGCTTTCAGAAATAAAATGTGCTTTCCGGATCATGCTTTCAATGGTCCTCTCTTCCGGATTGTTATAAATATTGCGCATCAGGTCTTTAGTGTATAAGATACCTTTGATATTATCCAGGGACTCGGAATACACCGGGTACCTGGAATAACCTTCCTGGGCAAAATAATCTATGGCATCCTTAACGGTAGTGTTGATATCTATGGCAGAAAGATTCTTTTTAAGTGTCTGGATATTGCTTACACGCCTGTCATCAAATTCAAATACATTTTGGATCAGAGCACGTTCGGTTTCTTCTATCGCTCCGCCTTCATGGCTTTCGGAGATAATCATTTTCAGCTCTTCTTCCGAGTGTATTTCCGAGCCGTGCAGGGGCTTTATACCTATGGCATTCAGGATGAGATTAGCCAGTCCGTTCATCAGCCATATCACGGGTCTGAAGATGAAATAGAATATTTTGAGTGGCCAGGCTATGGTAAACGTAGTACGGGTGGGGTAGCGTATGGCCAGCGATTTGGGCGCCAGCTCTCCAAATACGATATGCAGGATGGTAATGATGCCGAAAGCTACGGGTATGGCTGCTTTTTCTGCCGTAGCCGGCGCTATGTTCAGGCCAACGAGGTCGAATAAAGAACGGATGATCTGGGTCATCACCTTTTCACCTACCCAACCCAACCCGAGGCTGGCGAGGGTAATGCCTAACTGTGTGGCAGCGAGGTAACTGTCGAGGTTATTGACAATGGATTTGGCAGCGCCTGCAATTCTTTTATTCAGTCCGGTCTGAACTTCGATCTGGGAGGAACGTACTTTAACTATGGCAAATTCGGCAGCAACAAAAAAACCGTTCAGGAAGACCAAAGTTATAGTTAAAAGTATCATAAATAATGATACTGGCTCATGAGCCTGCACATGGTGGGTAGCACCGGGAATTTGTAATAAAATAAGTAAGGGGTCGGTATCCATTTAGGTTTTAATTAGTGAACAATACCTGTATAAATGATCTTTTTGCTATACAGGTGCTTGACAGGCACAATACATATATTAGGGTATGTACCATGCGAATCTGTACAAAAATAGGGATTTATGGTAAAGTTTATACACTCTGATATGAACAAAGGGAGCATACCGTAAAAGATTGCTCCCTTTTAATATAAAAAAATCCAATGTTACAGGTCCGGGTTCTGCCCCATAATGGAGGGGCTTATAGCCTCCAGGTTCTGTTTCCATTTCTGTGCTGAAGCCGCATCGCCATACTGGGCGGCAATATTTACCAGGGCATTCAGGGTAGCGGCATTCTGTTGTACCAGCAGGTAGTTTACGCCACCTTTGCTGTTTTCCCTTAAGGTATTGTAGTATTTTACTTCGTCGTTTATGTTGATAACTAATTTGCTGGCATATTTCTTTGCTTTTTCGGGTGCCCCGGCAAGGTAGTAAGCTTCAATAACAGCTAAAATACTGCGGTCGTACAGCTGGATATCATATGAAAGGCTTGACTCGGACACACTGTTCATAAAGCGGTCCAATATCTTGATGGCATCGGCTTTACGACCGGCAAGAACCAGGTTGGTAGCGAGCTCGGCAGTGTGCTGACGGTAGGTCAGGAAGATCAGCCTGTTTTTTTCATCATAATATATCTTGTTCTTATCTGCTCCGCCGTAAGTGAATTTCCGGTTATACAATTCAACATTCTTGTCCATGTTATAGAAAGAGGATATGCCGCCCCGTAGTAAAGTCGGTACCTCGGCCGGCACCAGCTTGCGTAAAGTGCCTTCCGCTTTAAAATACTGATCCAGCCCTAAATTGGGCGTACCTGCTGTCATGTAAATGGGCCGTGTCCACCCGGTTTTGGCCTGTCCCGCTATAATATTCATAAGCGCTAATTCTGCACGGATGACGGTGTTCGATTTTAGCTGAAAGCGGATTTGTGCCGGTATCATGGCTGAGTCGGCGGCTTTCACGATACCACTCTTCAGCACGACCTCCCTGTCGATAGGTATGTACAGGTTTTTTGTCGGCAGGTAGCTGATCTTATCACCTCCCCGGACGGTAACATGGTCGGGAGAAGTAATAAAGTTAATGACCTCCTCCAGGCTGAAATAACGGTCCTGGGGAATACGCGGATCAGGGGCATAGCTGACAAAGTTAAGGCTACCGCCGCGGTAGTGCTCCGGCTTCCAGATAACGGGCAGTGCATCGGCATCATTGACCTTAAAGTTCAGCTGCTCATTTTGCCAGTCTGTACCCAGCAAATTAAAGTTGATAATACGCACATCGGTACGGTAACCTTCAATTTCCTGCAAGTACCACAAGGGGTAAGTGTCATTATCGCCATAAGTCAGTAAAATAGCATTGCTGTCACAGGACGATAACATATTATAAGCATGGTCACGGGCAATGGTCTTCTCAGACCGGTCATGGTCGTCCCATTCCACCGCTGCCATAAGTATGGGTACGGCCAGCAGGCAGATAGCTGTGGCTGCAGCCGGGGCAGTAGATCCTTTCAGGAAACGTTTAAACCAATGGCTGACCATAAGCACACCCAGTCCTATCCATATAGCAAAAGCATATGTGGATCCTGCATAGGCGTAGTCCCGCTCACGGGGTTGCATGGGCGTATTGTTAAGATACAGAACGATAGCTGCTCCGGTAAAGAAGAAGAGCAGGGCTACAATAACCGTATCATGACGGTCTTTCTTATATTGGTATACCAATCCGGCTATACCCAGCAGGAAGGGCAATAAATAAAGCTGATTGCGTGCTTTGCTGTTTCTTACCGCCTCCGGCAGTGCATCTGTATCCCCTTTGCCCATAAGCTTGTCAAGAGGTTTGATACCTGATATCCAGTTTCCGCTATGTGCCTCTCCCTGTCCCTGCAGGTCATTCTGGCGCCCGGCGTAGTTCCACATCAGGTACCGCCAGTACATCCAGTTCATCTGGTAGCCCCAGAAAAATTTAATATTATCGATACCCGTGGGTTCGTCTATCTCGGAAAGCCCCAACCAGGAACGGTAAAACCTGATGTGATTGGCATCATTGAAATCGTGAATACGCGGGAAAAAGCGTACCTGATCGTATTTATAAATGGGTTTATGATCAACAAGCTCGTAATAGTCCTTGCCGTCTTTTTTGACAGCAGCATATATCGCCCTTCCGTCCTCTATACCAATAACCCGGGAAGTGAAGTCCGGCCCGGTAATAATGGGCTGGGAGCCGTACTGATCTCTTTGCAGGTAGGGTATCAGCGTCATTACATTATCGGGGTTGCCCATATCTATAGGCACATCTGCTTTTGACCTCAGGATAATGCTGATATAACTGGAGTATCCGATGATAACAAAAACGGTGCATAGGGCACCTAAATGCAGTAGATATTGCCCTTTCTTCTTTGCCCAGATGATCAACCAGGCCAGCAGGCCACAGACGAGTATCATGAAGAAAACAGCTCCTGTGTTAAGGGGCAGGCCAAAGCTGTTGACAAACAATAATTCGAATTTGGAAGCAAAGATGGGCAGGTATTGGATAATGCCGAACTGTACAAAGCCCAGGATACCGCAACCAATGACAAAGGCTATAAGGCCGCCGGTCAGTGTTACCTGGTAGCGTTTGAAGTAATAGACCATTATGATGGCGGGTATTGTAAGCAGGTTGAGCAGGTGGACGCCTATAGATAGACCCATAAGATAAAAGATCAGAACCAGCCAGCGGTCGGCATGGGGATGGTCTGAAGCATGCTCCCATTTCAGAATAGCCCAGAATACAATTGCCGTAAAGAATGAGGACATGGCGTATACCTCTGCTTCCACTGCCGAAAACCAGAAAGTGTCTGAGAATGTATAGGCTAATGCACCTACAAAGCCCGCACCCATAATAGCGATCAGCTTGCCTGTTCCTGATTCACCTTCATCAATATCGGCTATCTTCCGGGCAAAATGGGTTATGGTCCAGAAAAGGAATAATATGGTGAATGCACTGGCCAGTGCGCTCATGGAGTTAATAAATAAGGCTACTTTATCTGCCGAAGGCGCGAGAATACCAAACAGCCTGCCCAACATCATGAACAGCGGAGCTCCCGGCGAGTGCCCGACTTCCAGCTTGTAGGCTGTTGAAAGAAATTCTCCGCAATCCCATAAGCTGGCCGTAGCTTCCATGGTCAGGAGATAAGTAATATAGGCAATGGCAAAAGCCAGCCATCCTGTAATGTTATTAACTTTCTTAAAGGTCATGAGCAGGAAAAATCTTGATTAATGGGGACAAAAATAATGAAATAGGATTAGCATTAGTATATTATGTTAACATAGAGTGTGGAATGTATGGTTAATTATCGTTAAAAAGGGTATGAGATTGTTAGTAGAGAATTGAAGATAGAAAGTAGATTTTTTGAATAATTAATAATGAACAAAGAATGAAATGAATAATTTGTGTTTGTATAATATGTTTTTGGCTTTTGAATTTTTATTGTGAGATATTTTCTATCTAATACCATCTTGATTTATTAAGTAGTCCAATTGTTTCATGCAACGGAGCACAACGACGCAACGATATAGTATTTTGGATTAGGACTATATAAGTATAATTGGTATAACAGGGTGAACTTTTGACTTAATAAAATGCATTACGGGAACGCATTCTTCAACACGTTCCCGTAAGTGTCATAAGACTACGGCCTGAATGCGTTTACCGCTTTATTATTTTCTCCGTTTTGATCAGCAGGCCATCTTTGTCCGCTATGCGCAATAGGTATACACCTTCAGCCAGGCCTTCTAAAGACAAGCTACGACTATCTGCTTCAACCTCACGGATCAGTTTACCGGCCATGTCGGTAAGTGCTACATTCACTTTTACCGGTGAATAGATATGCACTATATCAGTAGCAGGGTTAGGATAAACCCGGATCTGGTTTGCTAATGCAGGGATATCTTCTATGCCTGTGTAATTGGTTACCGTATATACATCGGAAGTCTCCGAACATCCGTTTTCATTGGTAACCACTACCTGGTAGTCTCCATTTTCGGTTACCGTATAGGTAGAGTCTGTAGCCCCGGCAATGGGTTCGCCATTCAGCAGCCACTGGTAGGTATCATAAGTTCCGGTTGTGCCTAATGTAAAGCTGTCTGTAGTGATCACCGGTTTATCCAGGGGTAGAATTGTGAGATCCAGAATGACTGTACTGTCACAGCCGCTTATATTCGGGAATATTTGTGTGTAAGTACCTGTAGCTGTATACACACTATCATTCAATGTATAGCTTTCGCCACAGGGTAGGGATGCCGTAAGATAAGAAGAGGAAGTATCGCTACAAGCAAACTTCACCACAAACACATCAGCGCTCCCTGCAGTCTTCAGCATACCATTACTACCTCCGGGATTAAAATCGGCTGTGTCTGAAAAACGCCCCGTCCCATACACATTGCCGCTGCCATCCACTGCTACGCCCCATCCTTCATCACCACCAATGCCCCCCATATTTTTCGCCCACAGGTAACTACCGCCTGTGTCATACCTGGCTAAGAACACATCCTGGCCCCCTGCACTCATCAGCTCACCTCCGCTACCTCCGGGATTAAAATCGGCTGTACCCGAAAAAGTCCCCGTCACACACACATTATCGCTGCCATCCATAGCTATACCATAACCCCAATCGCGACCACTGCCGCCTATATTTTTAGCCCAGAGATAGTTACCGCCCGCATCATACCTGGCTAAAAAACCATCCTGGTCTCCTGCACTAATCAGCTTACCCCCGCTACCTCCGGGATTAAAATCGGCTGTGTCCGAATAAAAAACCCCTGTCACATACACATTACCGCTGCCATCCACCACTACGCCATAACCATAATCGGCACCCTTTCCTCCCATACTTTTAGCCCAGAAGAAGTTGCCACCCGCATCATACTTGGCTACAAATATATCAAGGCCCCCTGCACTCTTCAACGTATCCCCGCTACCTCCGGAATTAAAATTGGCTGTCGAGCTAAAAGTCCCTGTCACATACACATTACCGCTGGTATCCACCACCAGGCTCTGACCCCTATCGGTACTATTGCTTCCCATACTTTTCGCCCAGAGATAGTTACCGCCTGTGTCATACCTGGCTAAGAACACGTCAGTACCCCCTACAGCCATCAGCGTATCCCCGCTACCTCCGGGATTAAAATCAGCCGTGGCTGAAAATCCTCCTGTCACATACAGATTGCCGTTGCCATCCGCAGTTACAGCCCAACCCTCATCATCCCTCCTGCCTCCTATACTTTTCGCCCAGATATAGTTACCGCCTGTGTCATACTTGGCTAAGAACCCATCATAGCCCCCTGCATTAGTAATCGCGCCCCCGTTGCCACCAGGATTAAAATCAGCGGTATCCGAGAGAAAACGCCCCGTCACATACACATTACCGCTGCCATCCACCGCTACGCCACGACCATAATCGCCCCCACGGCCCCCCATATTTTTGCCCCAGATGTAGTTACCGGCCGCGTCATACTTAGCTAAAAACACATCAGCGTTCCCTGCACTAATTAACATACCTCCGCTACCTCCGGGATTAAAATCTACTGTATCTGAGAGAAAATATCCCGTCACATACACATTACCGCTGCCGTCCACCGCTACACCAAAACCATAGTCGGCACTTCTGCCCCCCATACCTTTAGCCCAGTCAAACGTTTGGGCATTTCCCACCATACAAGATATTGCAAGGCATAAGCTCGGCAATAGCTTTAAATACTTAGCTAATCTTACCTGCTTCTTTGTTGGTTGCTTGCTCATTAGTTTTGAATTTTTAATTTTAGAAACCCTATACCAGAAAATTGAATTATAAAGATAAAACAGGTAACTATAGCCGGGAAAGTTCATTATTTAATATAATCTTAATGTATAGCTATTCTTAACTAAAAAAAATAAGCCAGTAAAAGGTACATTAATTTAATATAAATGAATTATGCTGTAACAGGCTGGAATATTATAACAATCACTTAGCAAGCAGTGGATTATCCTGCATAAGAATACGGAAGAAATTACAGTTGTTAGCCGATCTTGCGAAATACGATGTGTCCTGCCCATCCAGCAGGAGCTCAAGTACCTGAGGAATGCTTTTGAACAAGCCCGGAACCGTTACAGACAAAAACCAGGAAAGGATAAAATGTATAGTTTAATAGAGATTCATTTTCATGAAGCATTTTTCTTCATGAAAATGAATAATTGATGACGACTGTTTTTCATCCAAGTTAATTCGTAATGCAACCATTCGTAATTTGGTAAGCTATGGCCAATAAAGCTACCTTTGCGCGATAAAGTATAAAATATGCGTCCGTTGGAAAGTGAATACGCTCCCTATTACAGGGAATATATAGATAAAGTAGAAGGTGATGTGTTAACGGTTCTTCAGGAACAGGCTACCTCTTTTCCGGAATTTATATATAGTATTCCGGTGGAGAAGACTCATTTTGCTTATGCTCCCGGAAAATGGATGGTAAAAGAGGTAATCGGCTATGTATTGGATACCGAAAGAATAATGGCCTACCGGGTATTACGCATTGCCAGGAAAGACCAGACACCTTTGGCCGGATTTGAGGAAAAAAGCTATATACAGCAGGCAGGATTTGCAGAGCGAAGCATGGAGCGCCTTGCCGAAGAGTTTAGCTATATACGCAAAAGCAATCTTTATCTTTTTGAGGCGTTAGGTGAAGAACAATATGCTCAAAGAGGCAGTGTATCGGGCTATGAGGTAAGTGTAAGAGCCTTGCTCTTTATCATAGCCGGGCATTTGCAACATCATAGAAAAATAATAGAAGAGCGATATCTGGTAAATGGATAGGTATGGCTATTCTTCCTTTTCAATAGCAAGTACGGTTTTTACTTTTAATGCCTGTGCCGCCCGCATTACAGCTACTATGTTCTCGGCAGTAGCCTGCTTGTCGGCATTGATCACTATTGTCGGTTCGGCATCTTGTGATTTCTGAAGGACTTCAGATAGCGTTACCTGCAGGGCATCAGGATTTACCTGCTTGGTTCCGATGAAAAAATGTTGTTGCGGGTCAATAGATACCACAACGGTTTGTTTGGCCTTGGTATCGCTTTGTGCGCGGGGTATGGATAGTTTGATAACATTGGGGTTAGCCAGTGTAGCAATGATCAGGAAAAAAAATAAAAGTATGAAAAGAATATCATTCAGCGCCGAAGTGTGCACTTCTCCTTTTTCACGTATCGTTTTTCGTAAGTTCATCTGATGAAATATGGTATAAATTTAATAATTGTAGTGCTAATATTATTTATTATATTTGGATGTTGGTGTTTTCACCAACATCGGCGGAGTTTTAGTCATTCCGATAGCTTTTGCTATATTTCCGATAGCTGTAATTATTTCAGAATTATCGCCCTCTTCTAAAACTTCATCAAGATATTCGGCAATCATTTCGTTACTGTCCAAATAATCTGCAATATCAAATTTTGATGTTTTCATTTAGTTAATATCCATTAATGACATTAATTGCAGTGCCTTAATTTATCTGCCGCGAACAAAGATAATACAATCATTTCTTTCTTTTAGCCTTCCACTGTTCATTAAAAGATTTGGAAGCAAAGGTTATCTTCGCTCTTTCTTTGTCCCATTCTTTTCCGAAGGCTTTTTCAAAAACGAAATTTTTGATCTTGCTGTTTGCTGTATTCATCAGTCCCCGGTGCAGTACGCCTTGTTTAAATATTTTCCAGGCCAGGCGTTCCTTCAGCCCGTCAAATTTATCTTCGACATACATATTGCGGTTTTCCAGGAGCATTTCATGTATGTTTATTTTGACGGGGCATACTTCCGTGCAGTTTCCGCAAAGGCTGGAGGCATAGCTCAGGTGGCCATAATCCTGCAGGTCGTTGAGATGAGGTGAGATAACGGCCCCGATAGGCCCGCTATAGGTTGTGCCGTAAGCATGACCCCCAATATTCTTATATACCGGGCAGGCATTCAGGCAGGCCCCGCAGCGTATGCAGTACATCGATTCCCGGATGTTTTTTTGCAACAGGCGGGTACGGCCGTTGTCTAAAAGTATCACATACATTTCTTTGGGTCCGTCCGTTTCGCCGGCTTGTCGTGGTCCGTTGAAAATGGTATTATACACTGTCAGGGTCTGACCGGTTCCGAATGTCGACAGCAGCGGCCAGAATAAGCCCAGATCCTGTAACGAGGGCAACACCTTTTCGATACCGACTATGGCAATGTGGGTGCCGGGAAATGAGGTGGACAGGCGTGCATTACCTTCATTTTCGGTAACACATACCGCTCCGGTATCCGCAATAAGAAAGTTGCCGCCTGTAATACCGATCTCTGCTTCCTTATATTTTTTCCGGAGCTGCTGCCGTGCTATTAGGGTAAGCTCGGCGGGCGAAAGGCCGGGCGCTACGCCTAACTTTTCATGAAAGAGCTGTGCGATATCTTCCTTGCTTTTGTGCATTGCCGGCGTTACAATATGATAAGGTGGTTCGTTGTCGAGCTGCTGAATGTACTCCCCGAGATCGGTTTCAACAGAAGTAATATTGTGTTTTGAAAGGAACTCGTTTAAACCGATCTCTTCAGTGACCATTGATTTGGATTTGACAATGGTCTGGGCATTTTTCTGCCGGCAAACAGATAATATCGCTTTCAGGGCTTCATCCTTATCTTCTGCCCATATTACTTTTCCTCCATGTTCTACAAAGTTCTTTTCGAATAGTTCCAGTTGTTTATCTAATTGCTCTATGGCTTTCCACTTTATATTCTTGGCCTGCTTCCTTGCGATGTCCAGTGCCCGGAACTGTGCCTTCCCGGCTTTGGCTGCGGTATTGTAGCGGTCTATATTAAACTGGATCTTTCTTTTGTGCTCCAGGTCATGTGCCTTTATATTACTTTTTGCCAGGAAGATATCTTTAGGATGCTCGTTCAATGTCATAGACTGCGGGTTATTTACCGGTAAAGATAGCAACAATGTTATTGCAAATTAATTCTTTATTAATTTTTTAGAAAGCCCTGCACGAACAGGAAACAAGTAACATCCGGGGTAATGGAAGAGGAATAGGTGTGTAGTGCCCTTCGTCGATTTCTTTGTTCCTTTCGTCGATTATATTTTGTGCCGGGATATTCTTACTGCAACTTCGTACCTGTTGACGAAGATGTAGAGAATGCCGGGAGATGTATTATGGGTCAGTTAATATTTTATCCGTTAACTTAGTTGTATTGCATAAATGTAATAATTTCATCTTTTTTTAAACTAAAACCGGACTGTTATGAATACTTTACCTTCTTTTATGCCTTGTATAGGCCCCGAAAAAGCTGCTGAAATCTTATCGCGTAGAGAACGCGAAATATTACACATGATCATTAACGGTTATACAAACAGTGAAATAGCTGCTATATTATATGTAAGCTGCCGTACTGTGGATACCCACAGGCAGAATATGCTGGCCAAGCTGGGAGCCCGGAATACGGCTGTACTGGTTCGTTTTGCAGTCGAGAATATGCAATACCTCGGTCTGACAGGTAATTAATTTTCTTTTCCATCCGGTACAAATATATATCTGAATCATTGCCATAAAGAGATAGTCATGATTTTTCTAACTTCTAAAAATTTAAGCTGCTATGAAATATATTTTAATACTCCTGCTGTTATTGAACAGTACTGTTTTTGCACAAAGAGCCACAATCCGACGTAATATTGAGCGTAATGTAGAAAAGAAGGTAGGTGGGGAGCACCGTGACAGGGGCAGGAAAGAGATACAGAAAGTGACTTATGAAAATGATAAGCGGTATGAAGATCCGTACAATAAAGTTCAGGCTACATTTGCTTTTGAAACTACAGAGTTTAATAAGAAAGGCGCCGTAAAGAAAACGCTGAAAGACCGGGTTATCTTAGGAAAAACGGGAGAATGTATGGTGTCGGCAGAAGGTGATAAAGGGGAAACTTGGTTTATATATAATTATGCGGACAAAGCTAACTATCTTGTAAATGTAAAAGACAGGACTGCTATGAAAATGCCGCTGATCAATATGAAGAAGATGGTGGATAAAATGGCAGAGAAGGAAGCGGAAAAAATGAAGGATGATAGCACAAGCGAATGGAAGGCTACGGATGAGCGTAAAGACATTAACGGGTATAGTTGTAGAAAATATACCCATAGCAAGCGTTCGGAGCCGGGAAAAGTAGATTTTGAGGTCTGGGCTACCCCGGATATACAATTGGATCTGCAGGATAATTATATATTAGGAGCAAGACTTTCTTCCTATAAAATGAGCAGTTCGCCGCAAAATAAAGATATGCCCAACGGGTTTATAGTACGTATGGTGATGTATGATAAAAATGGTAAGCCGGAAAACCAGAGGGATCTTGTGCTTTTTGAACGCAGTGCAGATGAGAAATACTTTGATATGACTCAGTTTAAGATCAATGATGTTTTAAGCGGGCTGTAAGAAGATTGTTCCCTCCAACAGCGCGAAAGGGCTGTGACGGTTAGGTCGACCTGTTTCCGGTAAGGTGAGTCTCAGACATGAAAAAAATTACAGAATATAAAGTAGCGTTAAACACCATTAAATTTTCCGGATTAATTTTTGTTTGATTAAAAATAATCTCAATTTTGCAACGGTTGGGTCAATAGAGAATAATATGTTGATTATCAAATTTGTTTATTAGTTCCTGAATTTGATTTTTCACCTGTAAGGGATGTTTGTTTACCTGACAGGTTACCCCTTTGGCTTACCACGATATTACTTTTGTTATCCATAACTAAAATTTACATTGTATGATTAAGAAAAAGATCTCATTTCTCCTCTTTTCAGCTTTATTCGCGGCTTGCGCGGTATCTTCAGAAGCACAGGTTGTGAAGGGCTTTTATAAAACCTCTTATAAGAGCCGGAATAACGGAACATTCGATAAAAAAACAGGATTGCTTTCTGTCGGTTATGGTTTCCCCAATCTGGCAACAGGTACATACGGTTTATACAACAGATTAGGGTTTGGGCCGGTTTACCTCAAATATGAACATGGCATAATGGACGAAGTAGGGATTGGGGGATACGCTGCTGTGGCTGCTTCCCGTTATAAGTACTCTTCCAATTATGTAGATAAGGCTTTTGCTTTTAGCATTGGTGCTATGGGGTATTATCACCTTAATAAACTCATTCCGATTAAGAAACTTGATGGATACTTGGGCGCTGGGGTAGCAGTGAAGCGGTATTCTTATTCTTATGATGAAGGTTATTCCGGTTATATATATGATTACAACTATTTCCGTGTTCGCCCTATATTTAAAGCGGGTGCCCGTTATTATGTGGCTCCGTCATTTAGTTTCTATGCGGAAACCGGATATGATGATATGAGTGCAATGAACCTGGGTATAACATTCCGTTTCTAATCAATCACCTTAGAATATAATCATAACCCACTTTGAATAAAAAGCAGGCTGTTCAAAAGACAGCTTGCTTTTTTTATGGGCAGGTTACGCAGATTTTTAAGATGTGTCGAAACTCTTTATTTGCGCTAATATGCTTTATACGTATCTTCTGCGTTCTCTAAATTCAGAACCCCTGATCTCTAACTCTGATAACAACGGTTTCAACAGATGGCTTCGCAAATCAGAGGTGCTTTAATCCGGTACATTGAAATGTTCTGGGGGCTCTTTAGGAAGAATTGTTCAGAAAGAAGTCCTATCAATCGTTTATTCAATTACGAATGACTGTAATTCTGGTTTACGACAGGTAAGGAGGTTTTGAAATTGAAGAAAAATAGTCTTATAAAAAGGAGCACCGATCGTTGAGGCTCCCGAAACGCAGCCTTATGAACAAAAATTATCCGCTTCCTTCAGGTGGCCTAACGGATCGGCTGATCTTTTGAAAAATACTGCAATTCTAATTTGCGATAGATCAGGAGTTCTGAAATTAGCGGTTTAGTTTACTTTTGCTGTGTGAAAGTATTGATTACTGCTTTTCTTTATGTTTCTTGTATATGCATAGTAATGCCGGTAGCGGGACAGGGTGTGCAGGACAGCATACCTGAAGTATATATTCATGCCCGGCCGGAAAAGCAGAATGCGGACCTGCGCAATCGTTATAACGCAGGTCAGAAGACAATTGAGATCGATCAGAAATACATATCAGCTTATCAGCTTCAGAATATTGCCCAGCTACTCTCTCAGCAGACTTCCGTATTTGTAAAGTCTTATGGCATTAACGGTCTGGCCACGCTGAGCTTCAGGGGAGCCTCGGCTGCGCAGTCTGCGGTATTGTGGAACGGGATACCCTTAATGAACCCTGCTTTGGGAATAGCCGACCTTTCCTTATTGCATACTGGGCTGTTTGACGATGTCCGGCTGCAGTATGGCAGCTCTGCGGCTTTATATGGTAACGCAAATGTAGGGGGGGCTTTGGTAATAGGCAGCAGCCGGCCCGGGTTTCAGGCCCGGCAGGAAGTGGCGCTCACATTAGGTGCGGGCAGCTTTGGAAGAAAAGATATAGCGGGTAAATGGAACTGGGCAAATAAGCGCTGGAACATAAATATTCGTGGATTTTACCAGCGGGCAGATAATGACTTCAGGTATGAAGATCATTCGGGACAGCAGCAGCAGCTGGATAATGCCCGGTTGTCTGCCGGTGGTGTTCTGGTGGCTGCAGACTATAATCTAAGTAAAGTAAATAGCGCTGTATCGGCAGGCGTATTATCGCTGCAGCTCTGGTGGCAGGAGTACCGAAGGCAGATACCTCCTGCTTTATTTGAACCCTATTCCGTAAAACACCAGCAGGATGCATCTTTCCGGAGCCTGCTGCAATGGCGAAAACAAGGGCGTAAATTTTCATACTACATTAAATCTTCTTACAGTGATGAGTCCTTGCATTACAAGGATAGTGTTGCCCGCCAGAATAACCGCAATACGGTAGCACAATATTACGGTGAAGCCGGAATGGAATGGCGTATCCATAACCCCGACCAGGAAGAAAACGGTGAATCACCTTTTTTTCATCATCTTTTGCTTTACGTCCCCTTTCAGTACACTACTGCATCCGGTGAGAATATGCGCCGCCGGGAAGAACAGGTACGACCTTCTGTTGTGGCTGCATACCGTCTTGCAGATGCGGCCGGCCGGTTACAGCTGAATATAGCTTTACGGCAGGAGTTGGTAAATGGCGAACGTGTGCCATTCTTACCGGGCGGAGGCTTTTTATGGAAGGTCTGGCGTAAAGATAATATGGCTTCGGTGTACTCCTTTTCCTTCTCCGGCAACATACAGCGCACCTACCGTATACCTACACTTAACGAGCTTTATTATTTCCCCGGTGGCAATGACCAGCTGAAGCCGGAAAAAGGGTGGGCACAGGAAGCCGGCTATATAGCCACTGCCGTTTTTAAGAAGAAACCGGGTGCCGGTGGGCCGGGAAGGGAAGTATTCCGGATCAGTCATGGTATCACGATGTATCACAGGAAGATCGATGACTGGATCTATTGGATGGGAGGAGTAATATGGACACCGCATAATATTGCCCGTGTGAGCAGCCGGGGCCTGGAAACCGAAAACGAGATTACCTGCCGTGTAAAGGAAACGGTCTGGCATCTTTCTTTTAAATGGGCCTATACCTTATCCACATCGCTGGCCTCCTATATACCGGGAGACGGGAGCATCGGTAAGCAGGTACCTTATGCACCGAGATATAACGGGCAGGCCAACCTGGGGCTGACCTGGAAAGGATTTTTTTTGAACTACAATCATACCTATACCGGTTACCGGTTTATTACCATAGATGAATCGCAGTACCTGCTACCTTACCAAACAGGCAATGCCCAGATTATGTACGGGCTGAATGCGGGCGCCTGTAAAATTCAATTTGCCGTTCAGGTTCAGAATATTTTCAATGCCCGTTACGAAATCGTCAGTGGGCGGCCTATGCCGGGGAGGTATTTTTTAGCCAATATTCAACTGGGCTGGAAGAAATGAGGCCGGTATTCTTAAGGCAAGATATTGAACCAGTCACACCCCTGTGCTTGTTTTTGAACCAAGAGGCCCAAAAATCAATACCACAAATTCCCAATCGGTAGCAGGTTATGCTATTTTTATAACTGAATATGGTTGAGTTAAAAACCTTTGTATCGTTGAGGAAACTATTCTGAATTTTTGCTTACCGGATATATCCCTTTAGCAGCTGCCACTTCCAGCATATAAGCTTTAGCTGCCTCATAGTCGTTAGGTATGATACCATCCAGGATAGCTTCCCGGATAGCTGTCTTAAGATAGCCTACGGTACGGGAAGGAGACAAGCCGAAGACAGACATGATCTCCTCCCCGGTGACGGGCGGCTGCCAGTTCCTGATCCTGTCCTTTTCCTCTACTTCTTTCAGGCGACGGCGGACATATTCAAAATTCTCTAAATAGCGTGCCACCTTTTCCTTGTTCTTAGATGTAATGTCGGCTTTACAGAGGGTCATCAGGTCGTCTATATCATCACCGGCATCAAAAAGCAGGCGACGGATTGCGGAGTCCGTAATATTTTCTTTGGTAAGCGATATCGGACGGTGATGCAGCTCGATTATCTTTTTCACATATTGCATTTTGTCGTGCATAGGCAGCTTAAGCTGCGAAAATACCTGCGACACCATCCTGCCACTTATTACTTCATGGCCGTGGAAGGTCCATCCGTGCCCGGGCTCAAACTTTTTTGTAACTGCCTTACCTGTATCATGCAGCAGCGCAGCCCATCTGAGCCAAAGATTGTTGGTATGTGGTGCAATGTTATCTACCACCTGTATAGTATGATAGAAGTTGTCCTTATGGCCCTTATTGTCTACATACTCCGTGCCGGACAACGCCTGCAACTGGGGAAGAATATATTTTAGCAAGCCGGAGCGGAACAGCAGGTCAAAACCGATAGAAGGTTTGTCACACATCATTATTTTATTCAGCTCATCAGCAATGCGCTCTTTTGAAATGATACGTATGCGGTCCGCATTTTCCTTAATACCTTCAAAACAGCTTACTTCTATATGAAAACGGAGCTGGGTGGCAAACCGGATGGCCCGCATCATGCGCAGCGGATCATCGCTGAAGGTCTGAGCCGGAGTGAGCGGTGTGCGGATGATCCTGTCTTTTATATCCAGCAGCCCGTCAAAAGGATCTATCAAGGTACCGTAATCCTCTTCATTCAGGCTTATAGCCATGGCATTGATGGTGAAATCCCTTCTGTTCTGATCATCAGCCAGGGTTCCGGCGCTTACCGTAGGCTTACGGGAAGTACTTTCATAAGATTCTTTGCGGGCGCCTACAAATTCCAATTCTATTTCTGGTAGCTTTATCTGTGCGGTACCGAAGTTTTTGAAATAATTCACCCTGATCTTCGGCCCTAATAAACGGGCTGTTTCATGTGCCATAGCTATACCGTCGCCTACACAAACGACATCTATATCTTTGGTATCACGCTGTAATATTTTGTCCCGTACAAACCCACCGATCACATAAGCCGGAAATTTCAGGTTCCGCGCTGCACGCGCCAGGACAAGGAATAATTGTTCTTCGTAAGGACTAAGATGAATATGATGCACTGAACTAAACTGGAATTGGAAAGGCGCAAAGTTAATCTTTATGACTGATCTTACCGGGACGAATTATTCAATTACCGGTTATGAAGTATCAATCAACTACAAATTTTCAGTTACGAATTTTAATTGATTAACGCTGGTGCTGTTGATAGTGAGCTACTTTGCTCCGGCGGATCTTAGGGGTATTGTCTGCCGTTTGGTGTGGCTAATTGTTGTATCTTTGCACCCCTTTAAAATTTAAAATATAAAAATATATGACAATATTTCCCGGTGAGATCAGTACCAGGCAATTACATGCGTATTTACTGGGTAGTATTGCACCCAGGCCCATCTGTTTTGCAAGCACTGTGGATAAGGAAGGGCTTCCCAATTTATCGCCGTTCAGCTTTTTTAATGTATTTGGCAGCAAACCACCGGTAGTTGTATTTTCTCCTGCCCGCCGTGTTCGCGATAATACCGTAAAACACACATTGGAAAATATCAGGGAAACGGGTGAAGTGGTTATCAATGTGGTTACTTATGATATGGTTCAGCAAACAAGCTTGGCCAGCTGTGAATATCCCAGGGGTGTAAACGAATTTGTGAAGTCGGGCTTTACTCCGGTTCCTTCAGATAAAGTACGGCCTTTCTGTGTAAAAGAATCGCCGGTGAACCTGGAATGCAAGCTGTTGCAGATCCTTGAAACCGGTACTGAGGGCGGGGCCGGAAACCTGATCATTTGCGAAGTGGTAGCTATGCATATCAATGAGCGTATTTTAGGGGAAGACGGGCAGATCGATCCGCACAAGATTGACCTGGTGGCTCGTATGGGTCAAGATTTTTATTGCCGGGCTTCAGGTGATGCGGTATTTGAAGTGCCTAAACCCAATACTAACTTAGGTATAGGCATGGATGCCTTGCCTTTATTGATACGCAACAGTACCATACTTACGGGGAATGATCTGGGCATACTGGCCAACAGCACAGAAATACCCGTTGTGTCAACTGCAACAGAAGATGAGCGGCTGAGGCATATTTTGCAGAATTATGGCCATGATGAGGCCCTGATGCAGAGCGCCTTACACCAATATGCACATGAGCTGCTGGCACGTAACCAGGTAGACCTGGCCTGGCAGGTATTGTTGGCAGGTAGCTGAAAAAGGAACAATATTTGAATAAGCAGCATATCCGGTTTTTGCGTAGTAGGATATGGTAAAAAATAAACTGCTTGCTGTTCATACAATCTGAATGCCGTTGTGGTATTACATCTGCAATGGATTTTCCCGATCAACCACCTGTGTCCTCCTGCATGCCGAAGGAACTATGTAGATACTTTCTCCTTACTATTATACTTCGGACCGGACGAGTACAAAAAAGTTCCTGTTACTATGGAGATAAACTAAAGCAACTGTACGTCGTTTACCCTGTAAATCCTTTGTCAAAACAGCATTACGAATGTTCATCAAAAATAAATAGTGATACTTTCAAACAAATAGTATACCTTTGCCATATAATTTATTAACGGGTGTCTGCCTTTGCTTTTCCTGATTTAGTGTAAGTAGTATAATTTCTTCTCTCTCAGTTTTCGCTTTTTCAGCTGCCAAAACATTTTTGTTATGAACATTCTTTGGGGCAACCTGATTATTACAGGAGTTATCCTTTTAAGGCGTTATACAACCTTTTAGAATAAGTCTTTTAGTGGATTAATATTTTCCTTTATAGATATACACAGGTAATTTATATAACCACTATACTCCAACAGGCTGCATAAAGCAATGGACCTTTGAAATAAATAAAAACGGGTGCAACAAAAAAATATTAAAACTCGCCCGATATACAAAAATTTACGAACTGTTTTCCCGTCCTTTATTAAGAGATGAAACCTGTTCAGACTTTAACATCCGGTAATACCGGGGCAAAAATTTATGAAATTTAATCAATTGAGTTTAATACAACCGATAATACGTGCGGTAACGGAGGCAGGATATACGTCGGCTACAGAAATACAAGTCAAAGCTATTCCGGCTATCCTCGAAGGGAAAGACATCTTAGGATGTGCGCAGACCGGAACGGGTAAGACGGCAGCTTTTGCCATTCCTGTTTTACAAAAATTGCAGGAGAGGGGTAGCCGCAACGGTATCCGGGCATTGGTGCTGGCGCCTACCAGGGAGCTGGCTATACAGATCGAAGAGAGCTTTAAAGACTATGGGAAGTACCTGCCTTTACGCTGTCTTTCTATTTTCGGAGGTGTGCCGCAGGGCAAACAGGTGGCAGCATTACAAAAAGGTATTGATATACTGATTGCCACGCCGGGAAGATTACTTGATCTAATCCAACAGGGATATGTGCAATTGTCAAAAGTAGAGATACTGACCCTTGATGAAGCCGATCACATGCTGGATATGGGTTTTATAAATGATGTAAAGAAAATACTCAGCTATATTCCTGCAGTGCGCCAGACTTTATTCTTCTCTGCTACCATGCCTAAGGCGATACGGAAATTTGCCGGTACGATCCTGAAAAATCCTGTAGAGATAACGGTAACGCCTGTGTCCTCGGCGGCTAAAACGGTGCAGCAGTCTGTTTACTTTATCGAACAGAAAGAGAAAGCCGGCTTGCTGATCCACCTTCTGAAAGACCAGTCGATCCGTAAATCACTTGTTTTTACAAGAACAAAACATGGAGCGGATAAGCTGGTGAAGCAATTGGGACGGAGGGGGATCTATGCCGCAGCTATACATGGGAATAAATCCCAGAATGCGAGACAAACGGCGCTGGAGCATTTTAAGAGCAGCAGGATAAGGGTATTGGTTGCCACAGACATTGCCTCAAGAGGTATTGATATAGACGAGCTGCCACACGTGGTGAATTATGAATTGCCTAATGTGCCGGAAACTTATGTGCAC
>JBEBVI010000016.1:0-24479 GCA_040392805.1 Taibaiella helva | reverse complement strand
GTTTTTAGACAGCCCCCCTTATTATCTTGCCTATGGCAATATTTGCCACAGGCAATATAATAACTATACGAAACTTAAAGTTTAGTATAGCATGGGAAGACTGTAAAAACGTTTCGTGGTGATTAAGTCAAAAAGAAAACAACCCTGCACTATGACCAATCATGAAATATCCTGGTTTATACCTACAGCAAAAAGCATTAAGAAACATCAGGATTTTCTTCTTAATGCTTCTCAATGCTTTAAAGATCTGATTACCTCAAATACTACTCATCCAGAACCAGTTGCATCTCCTCCTGCTGGCGCAGCTGCACCTTTTTAATCAACTTCTTTCTCCTTCTGCCACGGAAGCGATCCAGGATTTTATCCACTATATAATATACACAGGGAACAACCAAAAGAGTCAATACCAATGAACTGGTCAGGCCTCCGATAATCACCCAGGCCATACCATTTTTCACCTCTGCACCACTGCCTGTTGCTAAAGCGATAGGCAACATACCCACGATCATGGCAATGGTAGTCATCATGATGGGCCGGAAACGTTCTTTTCCCGCATCCATCAACGCTTCTATCAGCCCTGCTCCTTCTGCCTTCCGCTGATTGGTAAAGTCAACAAGTAAGATACCGTTTTTAGCCACAAGACCCATAAGCATGATCAGCCCGATCATCGAGAAAATAGTCAATTCATTCATGGTAAGCGCCAGGGCAAGAAATGCACCAATTGTAGCCAGGGGCAGAGCTGTCAATACGACAAAGGGATAGATAGCATTCTCGTACAGTGCCACCATAATCAGGTAAACCAGCAATATGCCGATTCCCAAAGCAGCCAGCAGGCTCCCGAAGGCATCCTGTTGCGCTTCCACATCGCCACCGTATTCCCAGGTTACGCCCAGAGGTAGTTTCAGCTTATTGATCGACTGGGTTATTTCATTAGAAACAGTTCCGACAGACCTTCCCTGTACATCTGCATTAATGGTAATAGACGGCAAACGGTTCATACGCTCCAATACGCTTTCGCCTAATGTCTCCGTAACATGAGCAAACTGGCTCAATTGAAACACCTGTCCCTGAGCATTTACAAAGGGCAGCGCGCGTACATCATCTATATTGGATTTATCAAAGTTGTCACTCTGAACCATAATGTCATATTCATTGCCGTTATACTTATACTTCGCAAGGTCATTCCCTCTGAAGGCACTTCCGATAGCCGTACCGATATCACTCGCATTAAGTCCGTATATAGCCATCTTCTCCCGGTCCAGCTTTACATCAATCTGCGGTTTGGGATTTTTAGTGCTGAATTCAACATACATAGTACCGGGTGTATTTTCAACAATGCTTTTTATGCTATTGGCAGCCTCCCTTATTTTAGCACGGTCATTTCCTTTTACTAAAATCATAATAGGCGCCTGGTTGGCATTACCGGTAATATCGACCTGAGACACGGTAGCTTTTACACCGGGTATTTGTGTAATGCGCTCCTGCATCATATTGCCGAATTCGTCGGCAGTGATATGACGTTCTTTCTTGTCCACCATCTTGACATTGATCTCGGCGTAGTTACTGTTACTCACAGTACCCAGTCCGTTGCTTGAGGTACCTACATTCGTAAATACAGTTGTGACATTAGGGTCCTCCATCAACATCTTTTCAACCTGTTGTGCCACCTGGTTCGTCTGGTATACGGATGCATTGGGGTCCAGTTCCAGCTTGATCACCATTTCACCCTGGTCTCCCTGGCTGATGAATGCCGCGCCGATAAAGCCACCTGCAAGCAGGGCAACAGTTCCCGCAAACAATGCAATAACGCCTATAAATATCCAACGTTTATGCCCCAGCGACCATCTCAATATAGAGCTGTACCCTTCTCTCATATTTTCGATAAGATTTTCAAACCAAATGTTCATACGGCCCCATAAAGTATTCTTTTTCAGATGTACCAGCTTACCCCATCGTGAAGCCAGGAGCGGAGTAAGCGTAAAACATACCAGCAAACTCATTAAAGTAGAGAATACGACTACTAATGCAAATTCACGCAGGATATTACCGATCATTCCGCTTACCAGGGCCATGGGTAAAAACACCACAACATCCACTAATGTAATAGCCATTGCCGTAAAACCGATCTCACTTCTACCATCGATAGTAGCCTGGCGCTTATTTTTTCCCATCTCCATATGCCTCATGATATTCTCCAGGATCACTATAGAGTCGTCCACAAGAATACCCACAACCAGAGAAAGCGCCATAAGGGTCATCAGGTTCAGCGACATGCCGAACAGGTACATCATAATAAAAGTAGGTATCATTGATGAAGGCAGCGCCACCAATACAAACAGCGAGCTACGCACACTATGCAGGAACATAAGCATCACGAACGACACTATGATTACAGCAAGCATCAGATCTTCCATCACAGCATGAGCCGATTGTAAGGTATAAATGGACTGGTCAGAGGCGACCTTAAAGTCGATATCTATGTTTTTATAGTCAGACTTTAATCTTTCCAGTCTTGCCTGTACCAATTTACTCACTTCCACCGCATTGGCATCAGTCTGTTTTAGTATCTGAAGCCCTATTGAGGGCAGGCCGTTAATATGGTTTATAGTCGTTACATCCTTCTGACCATCAGATACATCAGCAATATCTTTCAGGTAAATCTTACCTCCGTCGTCATTGTAAGCAACGATCATATTCCGTAACTGATCTGCATCGCTGAATTTAGCGTCAAACTTAATAGCAAATTCATTTGAAGGAGTTTCCACCTTACCCGCGGGTGTGGATAAGCTGGCCATATTGACAACACTTGCAACCCGTGCAACGGTCAGACCATATGATTCCAGTTTGCCTTTATCCAGGTTAACGCGGAGCTGGCGTTCATTGCCACCCACAAGATTTACCTGTCCCACCCCGGGAATATTGGACAGCTGAGGTTTGATCTGCTGGTCAATAAGGTCGTAAAGCGATTTATCATCCGTATTGGCAGTAACTCCCATCCGCAATACCGGGATATCGTCAGAAGAGAATTTATTTACGATCGGATCATCTATATCTTTTGGCAGCAAAGCCCTGATCATGTCCACTTTACGTTGTGCGTCATTCTGAGCTTTATTGACGTCTATACCGTTCAGAAGCTGGATAATAACCATAGATGCCCCCTCCATAGAAGTAGAGTTGATCTTATCTATTCCTTCCAGAGAGGACACCGCATCTTCAATTTGCTTGGTTACGGTACTTTCTATTTCTTCAGCTGATGCTCCCCTGTATGAAGTGATCACAGATACGATCGGGGCATCAAATTTGGGAAGCAGGTTATAATTTAAGCTATTGTAACTGATCATTCCGAACAGAATGAGAATTACAAAGATCACCGTGATCAACAGTGGTCTGTTTATGGCAAGTTCCGTGAGTTTTTTCATTCGGATTATTTTTACTGAATGCTAAATTTTAAAAAATTACCGGCTACAGTACATATTTTAATTGCTGCTGCAGCTATATCGTATTTACCCGTTTGCTTTATTATCAACACTTGACTCAACACCATTCACCAGCGAGCCTTCCCTGATATTCACCTGTCCGGCAGTTATTACTTTATCACCTTCGGCAATACCTTCCAGCACCTCTACATTATTGCCCACCTCACGGCCTACCCTGATCTTTCGAACCGCTACTTTACCGTTTTCTACGATATATACATATGGATTTTTAAGACTCTCCACCAGCGCACTCCTGGGTATCATCATCAGCCGGTCATTGCTCTCTCTTGAGAAGTCGGCATAAACAAAGGTACCGCCCTTCAGAGGATGGTCATTCCGGTTTTGCATCTCCAGCTCTACCTGATAGTTATGCGTAGCATCACCCTTCGAACTAATGAAGGTTATTTTCGCATCGAAGGTTACACCCGGATAAATATCTGTACGTACTTTCACATTCTGTCCCGGCTTTAATGTATAAATATCTTTCTCACCAATCATTACATTTACCTTAAGCCTGGACACATCTACAATATGTCCCAGTACCGTACCCGGATTGACAAACTCTCCTACTTCTTTCAACTTAGACACTACCTGCCCGCTTATCGGCGCTTTGATATGATTATCCGTTATCTGTTTATTGATCTGCTCAATCTGGTTGTTGGCATTATCATAACTAAATTTGGCATCCTGCAATGTAACTTCCGTAGTAGCTTCACCTTCCAAAAGCGTTTTATAGCGCTTCAAATCTTTATCAGCTTTACTTCTCGTCAACTGAGCTGCCTCTAAATTCAATTGCAATCCCCTTACATCAATTTTAGCGATCACAGCGCCCTGACTTACTCTGCTACCCAGGTTAAAATCAACGGATACCAGCTTGCCGGCGCTTATAGCCATAATATCGGCTTCCTTATAGGGAATCAGGTTCCCTGTCCTGATCAGCCGATCATTTACTTCCTGGTAAGCAGCAGTTATGATATTAACCGGGATAGCAACGTTTGATGCTTGTTGAGGTTTTGATTGTTCGTTAATAATTTTCTTGTTTGATGCCAGCCTCCAGGAAATGGCCGCTACAATCAATACAATTACGCCTATGATGATTATCTTTTTTCTCATTTGGTTGTTTTATTAATAATTATATGCTTTGGAATGTATATAAAGTTCTTTTTAGCGGCCTATAAGCCTTCGTAATAGTTTCTGAGTGTACCGTTAGCTTTCTGCACATCAAGATCTGCAAGGTAAAAGTCCAGCAGGGAGTTAATATAGTTATTCTGAGCTTCCCTGTATGCCAGCTCCGCATTCAGCAGGTCGCTGAGCGTGGCTACGCCCTGACGGTATTGCAACGTTGTATTTTCATACACTTCGCTTGCCAGCTCCATATTATTCCTGTTGGTTGAGATAGTGCTTTGAGCCCGCCTTACCGCAGCGCCCGCATTCTGGAACTGGAGGTTTTGCATATCTTCATTCAGTTTCAGGTTTTCACGGGCATTCTGCAGGTCAATAAGCGCCTGCTTATATTGGGCGTCTCTCCTGAATCCTGTAAAGATACCCCATGAAAGCTTTATGCCCACTGCAGAATAATCCAGCAAAGGATCGTATGCTTTGGTAAGGTTATCCGATCCAAACCCGTTAGCCCCGTATCTTCCGTAAACCGACAAAGTAGGGAAAACCTGATCTCTGATCATTTTCCGGTTAATATCATACAACTTCAGCTGCACGGACTGCTGTTTAAAGCTGATCGTTTGCTTATAATCGAATACATCCAGCAATTTGATCCCCGGGTTGTTAACCAGCCAGCGGGAGGTATCTGTTAAAACAACTTCTTCCTCCTGAGGAAATCCCATACTGTTCTTCAGGTTATTTTGCGCCAGCTTCAGGTTGTTTTCCACTACCGAGATCTGAGACAGTACATTATTCAGGTTAACCTGCACCTGCTTTACATCTACCTTCTTGGCCACGCCCTGCTCTGCCTGCAGCTCGGTAACCTTTAATGTTTTCTCGAAGCGGGCTTTATTATTATAGAGCAAATCAAGTTGCTTCTGAAGCACAATGATCTGGTAATATGAGGTAGATATATTATAGATCAGGTTCTGGTTATTCTGCTCCGCATTCAGATCGGCAAGCTCTGTATTGGGTTTATTCGCTTTTAAACCTGTTATCAAAGCCTGGTCGTACAGTTTCTGATCCAGCTGTATAAGCTGCGTAGAGTTATATTTTGTACCAAAAGTGATACGCTGTTCCTCCGTCTGGCCGGGGAAGCTTCCTGCCGGAATTACGTTTTGCTGCAGCTTCAGGTTATAATCCAGGCTGGCACTTACATTCACCTGCGGAAGATACCCTGCCAATGCTTCTCTTGCTTTTTGATGCGAGGCCTCAACGTTATTTCTGTTGATCTGTATGGAGCGATGATTTTTCAATCCGTAGTCAATACATTCTTTAAGCGTAAAGCTTTGCTGCGCGGATGCCTGCAAGCCGGCCACGACACAACTTAATACTATTATGCTCTTCAATTTTATTGTCATTATCTGCGTTTTGGATATGTATAATTCAGGTCAAAAAAGCGGTCAAATATTCATTAATTCAAGTTTATCTGCAGTTTCTCTGATAATGCTGACCGTATTTCCCCTGTCTTCAGCATGAAATGCAGCAAAAATGTGCTCCTCTACACGTTTAAGAATATCTTCAATCTGGCGGACTACAAATGTGCCCGTTTCTGTTGTTTGTAAAATGTTTTTTCTTTTGTCTTTAATATCCTGTGAAATATCAATCAGTCCTTTCCGCTCTAATGCAGTTACCGTTCTTTGCACCGAGGACTTATCCCGCTCTATAAGGTTGGCTACTTCCTGCTGCGACAATTTTCCATAATTAAAAATGCACATCAATACCGGCAGCTGCTCTACTTTAACCGGAACGGAAGCCTCCTGCATTAAAGCATTCGCCACCCTGAACATTACGCTGTGCACACGATGCATCTGGAAAATAAGTGTTTCATTCATGTCCAATAAAAAACCATTTTCTTCATCCGGGCTACAATTCATCTTCTACGGTTATTGATTAATACATTAAAACAGAAAAAAATCTGTGATCAGGTTTAGTTTACAGAACAACAGAAAAAATTTCTACCTCTGTTATCCGGTTATCAATCATCTGCCCGAAATAAAACCGGCAGAGAAAACAACACGTTGATCTGTCAACTGGTTCAAATAATTACAATTATTTTTTGGTCCGGCAAAAGTAGGTGGATGTACAATCAGAAAAAAACAATATTGTATTAACACCCCCTACCTTTCGACCAACAACATTTTTTTATCGGTAAATGGTATTCATTTTTTAATGCCCGGACTATTTTTTTCATCCCCAACTTTCTTCTTTATACGTTTGTACAAAGCGGGATATTCCACTTCCAGCACTTTTATAATAGAAACAATTTCCTCCATCTCCTGCGAAAACCGGTCCTGATGATCACGTGCCTGATAGATATCTTCCAACATAACCCTCAGGTCATGATAATGTTTGGCTATTTTTTCCGGACTGAAAAGGTGGCTTATCTTAGCGCTAAAATACCGCCGACGGGCACCCGATTTTGTCCGTTCCGTAATAATCTCCATTAGCTTCAGCAACTTCAATGCATTGGAAACAGCGCTTTTACTCACACCAAAATACTCCACCAACTCTTCAAAAGTAGCCTCTCCCTCTGCGCACAGCAGCAAATAAATTAATATGCGGGCAGCCACAGGCGGAAAACCTTGCTGTTCATAACGGTTTCCATATTCCTCAATCTTGCCCCGGTACTGTTCCATATTCATATCAGGGCGCAAAGATAAAATAGTTTTTTAGTTCTCAACAAAAAGAACAAAGAAAACTTTATTAAAAAATGCTATGGCTTACATAAATTTTAAAAAAAAAAGATAAACTGATATTTTGAAATATTAATTACAGATTCTACCTTCGCACTCCGAATGAGAAAAAATCACTACAAGATGCACAAGAATATTAAACGTTTTACCTCTCCGGTGGTAATGCTTTGAAGTATTTGTGCACATTAAAATAAAAATACAAAAGGCTTACCTGACCAGGTGAGCCTTTTTTTATAGCATCAAAATCACACTTTATGAGCAGACTCAGCAGCCTGGCCGAATCATTGATCGGTTCCGAAATTGTAAAACTGGGAAATGAGATAAGTAATCGCGTCCGGAACGGTGAACACATCTACAATTACACCATCGGCGATTTCGCACCTTCTCTGTTCCCTATTCCGAAGGAGCTGGAAGAAGAAATCATCAATGCCTATCGTGCAGGGTACACCAACTATCCTTCCGCCGATGGTATTTTAGAACTGAGAAAAGCAGTAAGCCATTTCCTCCAATCACATATTAACGTAGCATACGATCCTGCTGAGATCCAGATTGCCAGCGGGGGACGGCCGCTTATCTACTCCATATTTGCTACAATAGTAGACCGGGGCGATAAAGTTGTTTACGCAGTTCCTTCCTGGAACAATAATCATTACGCCTATCTTAACGGGGCTATACCTTGTGAAATACAAACCACACCCGAAAACCATTTCATGCCCAGGGCAGAAGACCTGGTACCTTATATTCAGGAAGCTGCTTTGATTTGCCTGTGCACCCCGCAGAATCCTACCGGAACGGTGCTAAGCAAAGAAGAACTGGAGAAGATCTGCGACCTGGTGATTGAAGAAAATAAACGGAGAGGCGCCGACGAAAAGAAATTATATGTACTGTTTGATCAGATGTATCACACCCTTACCTATGGCGACACAAAGCATTACCATCCGGTATTGCTCCGGCCGGAAATGAAAGATTATACCATTACTGTCGATGGTATTTCCAAATCATTTGCTGCAACCGGCGTACGTGTGGGTTGGGCTATGGGGCCGGCCAGGGTTATTACTAAAATGAAAGCCCTCATCAGCCATATCGGGGCCTGGGCGCCCATGGCCGAACAAAAGGCCACTGCAGCCTTTTTGGTTAATGATACAGCTACCCGGGCCTACTTAACCACGATAAAAGAAAAGCTCGAATCCCGTTTATGGAAAATTTATGACGGGTTCGAAGCATTAAAAAACAAAGGCTTTGCTGTATCGGCTATTGCACCTCAGGCGGCTATTTACCTGACCGTAAAACTGGATCTGAAAGGGAAAAAGCACGGAGCAGAAGTGTTAGCCGCACAAGATGAGGTAACACAGTACATCCTTGCACAGGCAGGGTTGGCTATCGTACCATTTTATTGCTTTGGCGCCGACCGCGAATCTCCTTGGTACCGCATCAGTGTAGGCACTTGTAAGACAGAAGATATTGAAGCCGTCTTCCGGAAGCTGGAAGCAGCCCTGAGTAATCTTCAATAAAAGGCCAATTGACTTTTTCTCATAAGCTAAGTAACTGTGTCGAAATAACTTCCACGTTTCCAAGCCTGAGAGATGCCTCTACGCTGGTCGGCATGACGATACCTACTTCGGCACAGCTCAGTACAGGTGAGGAAGTTATTTTGCCTATTATACTAATTCCGTTGTTCTCATTAAGATCGCGACAGGCGGAATTAGTTTTCTCCCTGACCTTTTTACCTTTTCAAACTTTGATCCGACATTAAATTCAATCCGACTAAATAAAATGCAGGTTTACAAATTCGGTGGCGCATCCATAGCCACACCAGACAGAATGCGGGCTTTGTTACCCATAATCCAATACGGGGCTACACCTCTTATTGTCGTTGTTTCCGCTTTTGGCAAGACCACCAATGCCCTTGAAGATATTGTCAGCAGCGCTACAGCAGGCCATCGTGAAGAAGCATTAAAGAAGGCAGACCAACTGGAAAACGCACATAACGAATACGCATCCGCACTTCTTTCCGAAAAAGGCTATAAAGAGCTGGAAGAAAAATTAAAAAGCTTTTATACGGAAATTCACTGGGCCATTGATGATGCGGAAACTCAATCCGGAGATTACATCTATGACCAGATCGTCTGTATAGGTGAGCTTTTGTCCACATCTATCTTTAGCGCCTTCCTGAATGAGCAGGGATATTCCAATCAATGGATAGACACCAGAGATCTGATAAGAACGGATAACAATTACCGCGATCCTGAAGTGGACTTTGAATTTTCAAAAGAACAGGTTCAGAAGAAACTACTTCCCGCCATTGACCAGCACAAAATGGTGATCACACAGGGCTTTATAGGCAGCACTGCTGACAACCATTCCACTACCCTGGGAAGAGAAGGCTCCGATTATACCGCAGCATTGCTGGCAGCTATGGTCCCGGCAAAATCGGTAAGCATCTGGAAGGATGTGGAAGGATTATTAAATGCGGATCCCAAGCTATTTCCCAATACGGTAAAAATAGAGGAGATCACGTACCACGAAGTCATTGAAATGGCTTATTATGGTGCACAGGTGATCCACCCTAAAACCATTAAACCGCTGCAAAATGCCAACATCCCCTTATATGTGAAATGCTTCCTGGATACCAACCTGAAAGGTACGGCTATACTGAATGCTACAGATACTTTTGTATATCCGCCTTTGATCGTCCTGAAGAAGAACCAGATCCTGCTGCAGATCACCAGCCGGGACTTTTCATTCATTACAGAAGAAAATCTCCGGAATCTCTATGATATCTTTCATGGCCAGCACGTAAAGATCAACCTCATACAAAATGCAGCCATCAGTCTTGTCGTATGTGTAGATAACCGGGAAGACAAAATAAAATCACTGGTAGATGAGCTGGAAAAAGATTATAAGGTACTTCGTAACGAAGATGTGCAATTACTGACGATCCGGCACTACACACCTTCTATTATGGAAGAGCTGACCAAAGGGAGGATGATTTTATTAGAGCAGAAAACAAGAAATACGGTTCAGGTTGTGGTAAAGTAGTTACCACAATCTGCCTATAATAGAGCTGATGAATATGACAAGCTGCATTGCCTCCACTTTATTTTCCTCCATTGTCCTCTCGACGCAAGGAGCCTTGTTGAAATACCTTTGTGCTACTGCGCTTTACCTAAGCATTACATGACAAGAACGAGCACACAGGAGCAGAACGGCAGTATCTCCTTGGCGACCGAACCTTTTTACTATCCGGTATTATGCCCCTTTGGATAGCATTATTGAATTATTACAGGTCAACAAAAGCTAATTGTGTAGCAGGTTGCTGTACAATTAGTCTGTATATCCCATTCACTCCACTTCAGACGGAGGTATCAACTCAAAAGGCATCAGTACCGGGATCTGCAATACTGAACCGCAGCTGCACCAGACTTTTCACCATCTATAGCTGCAGAAACAATTCCTCCTGCATAACCGGCACCTTCGGCACATGGGAACAAACCGCGCACCTGTATATGCTGCAACGTATCGCTATCCCTTGGTATGCGTACCGGCGATGAGGTACGTGATTCCGTGGCTACAACGGTAGCTTCATTTGTATAATAACCTTTCATTTTCTTACCGAAAGACCGGAAACCATCACTCAGCGCCCGATACACGGCAACCGGTAATACATCTTTCAACGAAGCACTGGTTAAACCCGGCAGGTAAGAGCAATCGGGCAAAGAAACCGAATGTCTGCCGGAAACAAAATCCGTCATTCTTTGCGCGGGAGCTTTGAGTAATCCGCCACCGGCATGCCAGGCATTTCTTTCCACCATTTGCTGAAAGTACATGGCAGCAAGCGGCCCGGTGAATCCGTGTTTTGCAAAATCTTCTTCACCGACAGCAACGACCATACCGGAATTAGCATAAGGATTATCCCTTTTTGACGGTGACCACCCATTCACTACCAGTTCGCCCTCTGAAGTGGAGGCCGGGGCAATAATTCCGCCGGGGCACATACAGAAAGAGAATACGCCACGCCCCTGCTCCTGCTCCTGGCTTACCAATGAATAAGAGGCCGGGCCTACAATGCCTCCCGGCTCTGACAGAGTGCAGCCATACTGGATCTGGTTAATAAGCTCCTGGGGATGTTCCACGCGTACGCCAAGCGCGAAAGGCTTAGCTTCAATCGCTATTCCTTTCTCATGCAACATGATGAATACATCACGCGCAGAATGCCCTGTAGCTAATACCAATGCATTGGTTTTTATTCGTTCCTTATTATTCAGAACGATACCCCTCAGCGTGTCTCCTTCTACAATCAGATCAGTAAGGCGGCTGTTAAACAGTACCTGGCCGCCACAAGCCCTTATAGCATCCCGCATGGCAACAATGATACCCGGCAATTTATTCGTCCCGATATGGGGATGTGCCTCGTACATAATACGCTCATCTGCACCAAAATACCGGAGCCATTGCAAACTGCGCAATACATTTCCCCTCTTTGTGGACCGGGTATACAATTTGCCATCGCTATAAGTACCTGCCCCACCTTCTCCGAAACAATAATTGGACTCCGGGTTGACCATACCCTGCTTATTCATTGCAGCAAGGTCTCTGCGCCGGTTCCTTACATCCTTTCCCCTTTCAATAATACCAGGGCAATACCCTTCTTCTATGATCTTCAGGGCTGCATATAAACCCGCAGGGCCGGCTCCGGCAATAAATACAGGCTCTTTCCCGGACACATCCTGTAACTGCGGCACAAATGCAAAAGCATCGACAAATGGCTCATCCACAAAAGCATGCAATTGCAGCTGTACCATTATCTTTCTGCCACGGGCATCTACCGACCGGCGCATAACCTGTACAGCCCGGATACGACCGGGGTTGATCCGGAGTTGCCGTGCTGCAGCTTCGCGAATCATGATTTCCTGTGCAGCCTCAACAGGGCTTAAACGTAATGTAACGAGACAAGGCATTCTATATAGGAATGAATTTAAGGCAACAAAAATATTCTATGATAAGGCAAAAGTCAAAATTAAAAAGTCAAACTGATCAATAACACACGTACACTATAGCTATTATCATACCACTTTGTACCCGGACCGGATAATAATCAGGCAATTTAAAAAAGAATACGAACGGTATCAATGGCAATCAAAGCACATTAATTGATGACAGAATCTTAAATTTGCTTACAACGTAACTTATCCTGTCTGATTAATATGATAAAAGTCTATATTACGGATGACCATCCTGCTACCACTTCCGGTGTCAAACAAATGCTTCACGAAACGGGCGATATCCGGGTTACCGGCATTTACAATTCCGGGAAGACGTTGCTGGAAGCTCTACAACGGGAAATGCCTGACGTATTACTATTGGATATTCACCTGCCCGACATTACGGGTAACCGGCTGGCCAGGGTCATTTCTGACAAGTACCCGCAAATCAGGATACTTGCTTTTACCAATATGCAAACAGACTTTCACCTTAAAGACATGCTGCTGCACGGGTGCAAAGGCTATTTACCAAAAACGGTTAACGGGAACACTATCATTGATGCGATCAGGGAAGTATACCAAGGTGGCACCTTCATACAGCAAGAGCTCAAACCGGAATTAAAGGCAGAGATGAGCCGGGATAAGAAAAAGGCCATGAATATTCCACCACTTACTAAAAGAGAGCAGGAAGTATTGCGCCTCATCTGCTCCGGCCACAGCAACCAGCAAATTGCACAGATACTGTTTATCAGCACACGCACTGCGGAAAGTCACAGGTTTAACCTGTTACAAAAATTAAATGCCGGCAATGTCGCCGAACTCGTAAAGCTGGCGCTCCATGCGGGGCTGGTAGACTGATTGCAGAGATAAATTTTTCGCCCGCAGGCTTCCTCATCCCAACAGAACATCGGGGGATAGCAATATGATGCCACAATCTTCCAGGGTTAAGGTGACAGGTCAATGTATCAACGTGACGTTTCCTTCGTACTGTTCCCGTCTGCCACCATCAAATACCAGTTCCACTATGTAAACATACACACCTGCCGGCTGTTCCCGGCCTGCTCCTTTACCATCCCAGCCCCTGCCATCTACCCGGTCCGTTTCAAAAACTTTCTCTCCCCATCGGCTAAAAACCTGCATGCTAAAGGATTTTACCCCTTCCGAAAGCAGTTTACGCGGAAAGAAATAATCATTGACGCCATCGCCATTAGGCGTAAAGACATTAGGTATATCTACGAAACAATCTTTTTTCACCTCAATACTTTCGGTAGTACTGCAACCCAAAGCCATAGAAGACAAAGCTGGATAGAAGCCTGCACCCAGTGTAAACGAAAGCGGTTGCGACTTATCGTAAACCGCTTCACCTCCCCATTTATAACTTATAAGCATAGGTGCTGCCATCTGCAAGTAATTGAAAGAATAACCTTATCTACTCCCCGAAGGCATGACCATGTCACCCGTCTCACTGCCTGAATACATCCCTACTAAGCCCCAATCAAAGGCCAAGGCACTATTTTCGCTCATCATGCCTAATATCACATAAGACCCGCATTGAAAACCCAGACGCCGTGATGATAATGTACTTTTTAATGTAACTGTTTTTTCATAGCCGCTGGTTGCGTCGGGGTTGTCAAAAACATGCTGATAGTTAAAATCAGAAAAAGAGAAAAACGCACCCACATCATAACCCAGAAAACCCCGCATTTTCCGTCCATGATCCCGTCCTTCATGATAGGCGTTCATCATCTGTTGAGTTGTCCTATTACTAGATGCGTTAAAGCTGCCAGTAACAAACTGTGCAAAACCGGGCAAAGCCATTAACATAATTAATAAAAATACAGGGAAGGTTTTGACCACATTTAGATATGGTTTTCTCATCCGTATCATTTTGTTTATAAGTTATAGATCAATAAAAACGGCACAAGATATGATTTTTTTTATACTAAGTCGTACTTTATCTGTATGAAAACGTCTGCCTATACCCGTTTCTCATCATCTGAAGCCGAATAGGATTACACTAAATACCCTTCGCTCTTGGTTAAATTTTTACCCTTTTTATACTGTACATAACTTAAATCAAGCGCTCTGTTTTGTTGCACTCCATTACTCTATTGTGGGCTACAATCGAACTATTGCTTAGCCAACATAACACCTCTTATATACGCAAATAAGCTCTGTATCATTACGGTTATACAGAGCTTATTCTATCGCAATTTTTTCGAGATTATTTATTCCACCAGGCCCATTTAACACCCAGGGTCACCCATCGCCCGGGTAGTGGAATCGCGCCCTGCTCCGCGTATTGGGTATTCCCTATATTAGTAACATCCAGGTAAATATTGAACTGGCTACGGGTAAAAGATATACGCGCATCCAGCAAGATATAATCTTTATAATTCACCCTCTGCTGATAGCGTGCGGCCAATGTCAGGTTGAACATTCTTAGAAATTCAAAATTGGCATTAGCACAAACCTGGTGACGTAAATTTTCTATGGCATAAAGCGACATTTTATCTTCTGCCACTCCCTGCTCCGACAGCATATTTAAGTTCAGGTAAGTGTAAGAAATCCCTGTGATCAATGCAAAATCTGGATTCTTTTGCTGTGCTTCGCTCCAACGGTAATCTACAGCCAAAGTAATACCATGGGTATTGATCTTATGGTAATTGACCGGCTGCCAGGGGTCCGTTGCCGTATCCTTTACCCAATCAATAAAATCGTTTGTCCGCTTATAAAAATAGCTGATTGATCCGTTGAGCTTCCGGTCGCTATATTTTATTCCTCCTTCCACATTAGAGCTGTATTCGGGTGTCAGTGTAGGATTACCTATATTTTGCGGGCCTTTATAATACCAGTCCGTATAGGTAGGCAGCCGCTGCCCGGTACCAGCATTGGCAAAAACACGCCAGCCTTTATAAAAGCGGTATCCCACATCAATGCCCGGTAAGATCTTCCAACCGAAGTCAGAGTTGTAATTGGCATACGCGCCTATATTAACCAACAGATGCTTTATTTTATTAAAACTGTATTCACCAAAGAATCCGTAATTCGTCCTTTGCCAGTTACCTAAGTTGCTGCTGTTAATACGCTCATTCCTTAGCTCCAGTCCCAGCCCCCATACGCCGATATCCGTATCAAACGTATTATTCAGTTCCGCGTCAATAACATGTGTTTCATGCCGGTTACGATAGACTTCCGGCTTCTGACGCACGTAAATGTAATCATCATGATTGTACCGGTAGCTTATCCGGGGGCGGATTGTCCAGTAAGGATTAACATGCGTCTGCAAACCCGCACTGAGCAAACCCGTCTGTACTGTTTCTTTCGATTCTTTGTCTCCCGGTGCGGAATAAAATCCGTTGGCGCCAAAGCTATTATATACAAAGCCCCCCGTCAATTGCAACGCCGTGGCCTTGTTTATATCCATATTGGCCTGGTAAAAGGCCTTGCTGTTTTGAAATGCCGTATTATAGCGGTAGCCGGAAGACTGATCCCTGCTAAGGGAAAGATAATGCTGCGCATGTTCGCCCGCAAGGCTGGCCGAGGCCTGGATGCCTACGCCGCCATACAGAGTATTATCGGCTGAATCCCGCTCAAAGCCCGAGCCTGCATACACATGTACGGTCGCGCCGGTCTGCGAAGGTGTTCTGGTAATAATATTTATCGCCCCGTTTAAAGCATTGACACCGTAAATACGCGCTGCGGGGCCTCTTAATACTTCTATCCGCTCAATGGCGTCCAGTGCAACCGGGATATTCATCATATTATGTCCCGTTTGCGGGTCACTTATTTTTATCCCGTTAATGAGTACAAGTGTCTGGTCAAAGGTACCGCCATCCATACCGATGTCTGCCTGTGTGCCCCAGGGGCCGTGTTGCCTTACATCAATACCCGATACATAGCCCAACAGTTCATTTACCGTTTTTACCGGAAGTGTCCGGATCAGGCTTTGGTCCAGCACACGAATATTACGGTTCTGCTCTGCAAAAGGTATCTGCAGGCGGTTACCCTGTATCGTTATTTCATCTAAAGGTTGCAGATAATACTGCCGTAGATCCGAAGTATCAGTAAGGCCCCTGGAGTAAAGCTCGCCCTCTTCACCGACAACAGGGTTCTCTAATACCGGCTCTTCTTCATCTGTTTCTATCTTTATCTGAGCATACATACTGTTCCAGCTCAATAAAAGGAAAAGAAAAGGAAACTTTACACGCATTGTTTTTAGAATTTGAGTGCAAATATAGAGTCTCAGATCTGCGATAAAAAGCGCCCACCTTATCAAGAGAAATACACATTAATTCTTCTATCTGGCATCTCCTCAGTTAGTTAGCAATACTAACTATAATTCTTTATTTTTACAGCCGGGAAACAGGAAAAGTGAGGCAGGAAAAGCACATAGTTAGTAATACGAACCATATCGACCAGCCAGCATATTCACCAAACTTTAACAAAAATGATCTCCGTATTTGAAACCCAGGGCAAACAACCCGATAAGACAGCAGAAATTATAAAAGGGCTGGAACACATCAGCAACATATTCAGGACTTTGCTATCAGAGCAGGCAGCTGAGCACGAACTAAGCATCCTTCAGGTACAAATATTACTTCAACTGTATTTTAATAACACAGAAACGTGGAGCGGGATCGCATTGGCTCAGAAGTTGAACCTGAGTAAGGCCACAATCAGTACCACGCTTAAATCATTGGAACGTAAACGACTAATCATAAAAAAGAAAGATAACAAGGACTCCCGCGCCTGCCATAGTGTGCTCACCGAATGGGGAAAACAGATCGCACATATTGCCGGCTTTTACCCCGAGCCGCTTAAAGGGATCATAGCGCCTATTGCAACAAGGGAGAAGGAAATTTTACTTAAAAATATCAACGGGATTATTGATAAATTCAAGCTCAGGGCAGATTGAGTATAACTTATAGCAAGGACACTTCCTGCCCTCGGGCAACACAGACGGCATTAAGTTCAGCTTCATACGCACATCAAAGTTTTACTTTTCAATTTTGTTTACAACTAAGCCAGGCCCAAAACCAAAGCTTTCCGGATCAGCTCGGCGGTATTTCTTACCTGTAACTTTTGTAGTATCCTGGCCCTGTAATTTTCTACGGTATAAAAGCTCAAAAAAAGCTTTTCGGCTATTTCTTTCGTTGTTGCTCCGCTAACCAGGTTCTGAAGGATCTCTTTCTCCCGTAAAGTAAGGGGATGGAAATTTGTTTCTTTTTCCATAATGCGGAGTTGTCTTACTTTTTCCTCGATGGACTGATCTACAAACTGGCCGCCATCGGCTACGGTCTCTATGGCCTTTATCAGGGTACGTGGATCCGTCGTTTTCAGCAGGTAGCCCGATACGCCATGCCGTAACATACTGTTTATATAAAGCACGTTATCAAAATTGGTCAGTGTAAGAATCGCCATTTGCGGGAAGCGCTTTATTAACCTTGGCGCCAGCTCATCTCCGGTCTGTCCGGGCATCTGGATATCCAGTAACAATACATCAGGCGCCTGATCCTGCAATCCCTCCAGCAGAAGACTGCCGTTCGTATAAGCACCGGATATGACAATATGATCGTAATTGGCCAGCATATTCCGCAAGCCGGTAATCACCATGGGATGATCGTCCGCAATAGCTACTTTTATCATACAAAAGCTGTTTTTACTTTTTCATCGTCAAATGTAATATTTACCGTCGTGCCCCTGTCCTTTGCCGATTCTACAGCTATGTAGCCCTGCAAGGCCTGTACCCTGTAGCGAAGGTTTTCCAGGCCAAACCCGCCCTTACGCGGCACAGTCGTGTCAAACCCGATACCGTTATCTTCCACAAAGATGCTGAAGCGACCATCATTATGCTCCAGCTCCACCACAGCCTGTGTAGCTTGCGCATGCTTAATTATATTCTGTATCAGTTCCTGTACGATCCGGTACAACATCAATTCAAAGTCTTTAGATAAGTGATGCAAAGAACCATACAATTGCAAACTGATCTTCAGCTTTCCTGTAGCATTAATATTACTGCAGTATATACGGAGCGCCTCACCCAGACTATGTTTCAGCAATACTCCGGGTATCAGGTTCTGAACGGTTTTTCTCAGCTCATCTGTAGTGTCTTCCACCATATGCATAATAGGCGTCAACTCTTCTAATCCGTACAAAGCCTGATAACGCTCCTGAACAGCACCGAAATTCATCTTTATCGCTGCCAGCATTCCCCCTATACCATCATGAAGCTCGTACGCGATCCGGGTACGTTCTTTTTCTTCACCTTTCATTCCGGCTTTCAGCAAAGACATTTCTTTTTGCTGTTGCAATAACAGCAATTCATTTTGCTGATTACGCTGCTTACTCCGGTAAAAGATAAAACCAAATGCAATAATAAATACAAGACCGGTAATAATACCACCCACCCACAAATTCTGACGTACTGCCTTCCGTTGCTCACGGGCAAGCTGCAGCTCCTGCATGACGATCTTTTTATCCTTCTCCGCGGTACGGTATTTTACATCCAGCATATCAAAAGCTTCATTACGCTGTGCATTTAATAAACTATCGCGCAGGTCTGCATATGGCAGTAAATATTGTGTAGCCTCTTTATAGCGTCCCATACTGATCAATATATCCGCGAGATTGTACCATGTGGTAGCCAGGTTCAGGTTTCTTTTACCGGTAGCCTCTGCCACAGCCAGGGCCTGTTTCATGTAATGTAGCGCTTTTTTATTCCTTTTCAGCAAATGATATGATACCCCCAGGTTACTGTACACGTCAAACTCCCTGAAGTGCTCACCGGCACCAACCAGTGCAAGTCTCCGTTCCAGGTAATATACAGCGGAGTCCGGTATCCCGTGATGCAAATAGGTAGCGCCCGCCTTACTCAGCAAATCTTTCTTTTGCTGTGTGGAGTTAGCCAGCTGAAAAGCTTTGTTCAGGTAATAAAGGCTCTTCGATCGATCCGTAGTGCTGTTGGTAGCCATAATCCCGTACAGATGTGCCAGACGTGCAGAATCATTATGCCGGAGCGCCAGGGCAATACCTTTTTCTGCATAAGGTACAGACCGGTCGTACATCTCGTTCTGCGTCCAAAGGCCGGCTATATTGGCATATAAATGCATGGCCTGTTGTGTATCGCCCACCTTCACAGCAATGTCCAGGCCTTTTAAAAGATAAGCCAGCGCAGAGTCATTTTTATTTAAATGATAATATGGCACACTAATATTGATACAAAAGCTGGTCAGATCCCGAAGCTGTTCATCGCCAAAAAAAATACAATAAGGCAGCGCCTTCTTATAGATCCGGATCGCCTTTTGATAGTCTCCTTTCACCACATAACAGGACGCAATATTGATCAGGGCTTTAGGGATACCTGAATAGTACCCATTGGCTTTACTCCAGTCTGCAGCCCGCTTAAAAAGTAGTATAGCACTATCCGGCTGCTCATAAAGCCGGGCATTTCCTTTACGGATCATATCCAGTATGGCAGCGGTATCCCGCTCTGTATACACTTCTATATTATCATAAGCAGACCGAAGGGGGTAATCCTGCGGCTGAGCCGAAATAACATTTGTACACAAAAGCAGCAGGCACACCTTTACCGGCCACAGCCAGCCAACGCGGGGCAAACAGTTAATGACTCGTTCAGATAAAGACATATAGCGCGCCGGTTAAAAAATCAATAACACATTCTGTATACCTGCCATCCGTTCTCTACAGGAAACATAAACGAAAGGCCCTACACTATTTTCGTTATCTGCAAATTAAAAAAAATATTCCCAAACCCTTCGTCCCGTCCATCCGGTAGTCAGCAGATAAGTTCTATTATTTTATATTAAAAAAATCAAAATGACAGAAATCAGTCTACTCCCTGAAAAATAATAAAATGACCTTTGAACATTGCTTGAGCAGCATACACGCAGAAATCATAAAAATTGTAAATAAATAAAACGACAGAAATGATGAGAAAACTACTAAATATTATCTTCGATAGCCACGACTTTCGCAGGGACCTTCCCCCCTGGCGCCGGCCTTATTTCCAGGCGGAACGGTTTAGAAGCAAGCAACAAACCCTGCCGTGAATTGTCTTCTATACACTACTATACCGGTCATAAACAGTAGCGTATAAACAGATTTCCAATTAAATAAATATGAATCATTTAATCAACAAAAACAAAATGAAGAAGCCTTTACTGAATTTAAAATTAATGCTGATGCTATGCCTTATAGCGGGTAGCATTAATACAAACGCCGAAGTTTTAGAATGGGCCAGGAGCACTGGTGGTAAGTCCACGGACAACAGTCGTAGTATAGCCGTAGACAAAAATGGGAATACCTATATAGCGGGCACTTTTTATGGTACAACAGATTTCAATCCCGGCCCGGGAGTCGACACCCTTAGTCCGAGAGGAACCCAGGAAGCCTTCCTGGCCAAATATGATCCCAATGGCAATTACCTATGGGCTATCCGGATAGGGGGCGACCGTGCCGATGAAGGAAATGCTGTGGCCTTGGATGAGGATGGTAACGTGTATGTAACAGGTTTTTTTGTTTTCCGGGCGTTTTTCGACCCTTCAGGTAAAGACACACTTAAGGCAGGAGCAGGTTTCCAGGATGCTTTTGTAGCTAAATATGACTCCAATGGCAATTACAAATGGGCGGTCAATATGGGCGGCACCAAAGTAAATACCGGCACAGCTATCACCGTAAGCAAACAGGGCAATGTATATGTTACCGGCGGCTTTAGCGGTACTACCGATTTTGAGCCGGGCACTACCGCAGGACGGCTTGACGCACTGCCGGGCAACTTTTTTGGCCAGGGAGCAACCGATATATTCATGGCTAAATACGATGCCAATGGCAAATTTATATGGGCCAAAAGTATGGGCGCTGCACAGGGAGATGATTATGGATATGGTATAGCCGTAGATGAAACCGAAAATGTGTTCCTTACCGGCTATTTCAGCAATACGGCAGATTTCGATCCCGGCACTAATAATGAATTCCTGATGGCATTAGGTATTCACGATATATTTGTAGCAAAGTACGATGCAGGCGGCAATTACTTATGGGCCAGGAGTATGGGTAGCAAAAACGATGATAATGGCTTAGACATAGCGCTGGATAAAGCAAGTAATGCATATATTACCGGTTACTTTTCTGATACTGCCATTTTTAATGCCTGGGGCGGGGGCGAAAAGGATACCATAGTCTCTGCCGGAAGAAAACGCCCTGATCTGAGCTTCAGCGACTACGATATGTTCGTAGCCAAATACGACTCTGCCGGTCAATACATATGGTCGAGAACTTTGGGCAGCAAGTATGAAGATATCGGTTATGCTATAGCTACAGACCGGGTCGGCAATATTTTTGTAACCGGAACATTTGCGGACACCGCAGTTTTTGAACCCTGGGGAACAGCTAAAGATACCCTTATAGCATTAGGAGGACTGGCCTATGCGGCATCCCGCCCGGATGTTTTCTTAGCTAAGTATGACCCTGATGGTAATCACCTGTGGAGTGGTAGTGTAGGCGGCAGCTATGGTTATATATACAGCTCAGCTATTGCCTGTGATGGTAACGGAAATACCTATGCTACAGGACGCTATATGGATACGGCCAACCTGGATCCGGACAGAGCGATTTCTAATCAATTTATCGCAGTGGGAAGTTCCGATATATTTATTTTGAAGCTGGCCTGTAATGATACTTCTTCTTCCGAATTCAGTGCAACGACATGTGAAGACGCCTATACCTGGAATGACGAAACATATACCGCCACTGGCGCTTATACACAGGCATGGCCTAATCATGCAGGATGCGACAGTATAGTTACGCTGAATTTAACGCTCAGCAAGGTGGAGAAACCCAATATTACTGTGCAAGAATTTGTTTTAGGCGTAACCGGCTCTTATACCTCTTACCAATGGCTCAAAAACGGTGAGATCATTCCCGACGCTACAGAAAGCACATATACGGTAACTGAAAATGCCGATTATCAGGTGATCGTTACTAATGAAGATGGCTGTACAGATACTTCCAATGTTTATAAAATAGACAATTATACCGGTATAGATGATGTTGATGGTATAGCAGGTGCTATTCGCATTTTTCCCAACCCGGCAACAGATATGGTGCATATATCATCTTCTGTACCGGTGGTAGTAACCCTGACTAATATTGAAGGTAAGGTGCTGCAAAAAGTAAGCGGTGCCCATACCCTCTCTTTAAGTGGCCTAGCCAATGGTATGTACCTCCTGGTAATAACAGACAGTAACCAAAGATTGATTAAAACAGAAAAAATAGTAAAGCATAAGGAATAGTACAGCTCATATATAATAAGCAATCACACACAACGAAGCCGGGCAGAAATCTGTCCGGCTTCGTTATACATAAGCAAATTCAGTATCAAATAAAAAAGACCTATAAGGTTTTCGAAAACCTTATAGGTTTCTACATATTCTATTCCTCTGCGCCCGTTGCCTTTCTTAGCGTCCGTTGCGAGAAACTATTAATTATGCGCTGCTTTAAACTTATTAACCGCTTCAGTAAGCTTAGGCAATATTTCAAATGCATCACCAACCACACCATAATCGGCAGCCTTAAAGAATGGAGCTTCCGCATCTTTATTGATAACCACTATGGTTTTGGAGCTGTTTACCCCAGCCAGGTGCTGGATGGCTCCGGAAATACCAACAGCTACATACAGGTTAGGACGAATAGTACCACCGGTCTGACCAACGTGCTCATGATGCGGGCGCCAGTGCGCATCTGCTACAGGACGGCTGCAGGCGAGTGAAGCACCTAAAGCTTTTGCCAGGTCTTCAAGAATTCCCCAGTTTTCCGGTCCTTTCAATCCTCTTCCTCCGGACACAACCAGTTCAGCTTCAGTAAGCGGAACTTCTCCTTTTACGATATCTTCCGAAACTTTTTTCACGCCAAAGTCTGCATCAGATAAGCCGGCATCGAAAGCCTCCACTGTAGCGCTGCCATCGGTTTTAACGACCTTAAAGGAGTTAGGCACTAAAGAAACGATCTTTATATCAGAATTGATTTTTACGTGAGCAAATGCTTTCCCGGAAAAAACAGTCTTTTTAACCACGAACCCGTTACCCGTATCCGGATAGTCAACCGCACCGGAAACGAGGCCGGCTTTCAGTTGCGCCGCTACCATACCGGCAACAGCTTTACCCGTAACATTATAGGAAACCACTACTACTCCGGCATTGACCTGGCGGGCAGCAGCAGATATGGTTTTCGCATAGGCTCTGGCATTAAAATTGTCAAAACGGGCATCGGCAGCATGCAGCACCTTGGTAGCACCGTATTGTCCTAAAGCCTGAAGCTCGTCGTTAGCCACATTACCCGGAACGAGGGCTATTACTTCGTTATCTCCTAACCGCTTAGCTGTTTCTGCAGCGTAGTTTACGGTTTCAAATGCTTTCTTCTTAAACGAGCCTTGTGTATGATCCACAAATACAAGTACAGACATTATATATAATAGGTTTTTAAAAGTTGATAATGATAATATGCTTAGAAAATGGCCGGTGGATTAAATAACTTTAGCCTCGCTATGCAATGCTTCCACAAGCTCGTCCAGCTGGTCAATAGTATATAATTTAACTCCGGTTTTGGCCGGCGGCATTTCGTAAGATACAATTTCCGTTAAGCTGTCAACCGCTGCCGGTTCCACAATCTGAAGCGGTTTGGTGCGGGCTGCCATAATACCTCTCATATTAGGTATACGCGCCTCAGCCATTCCCTTCTGACAGGAGATTACAGCAGGAGCGCTTAAAGTATCGGTTTCCTCACCACCTTCGATCTCCCTTTTTACAGTGATGGTGCTCCCTTCCAGGCTCAGGCTCGTAGCAAATCCTACATAGTTATAATCCAGTATTCCTGCTATGGCTGAACCGACAGACGCATTATTATAATCTATTGACTCCTTACCGGTAAGGATAAGATCGTAGCCTTTACCTTCTGCAAAAGCTGCGATTTGCCCTGCTACGGCAAAGGTATCATGTCCCTCTGTATTGATACGGAAAGCCTGGTCTCCGCCTAACGCCAGTGCCTTTCTTATTATAGCTTCCGTACCGGCACCACCCACTGTCACGAGGTGTACATCTGTTGCCAGCCCTGCCTCTTTTAGTTCCAAAGCCCGCACCAGTGCATACCAT
>JBEBVI010000015.1:0-24631 GCA_040392805.1 Taibaiella helva | reverse complement strand
GATGGATCATACTTGGGCAACGATGCGTTGTATTGGTGTAACGATGGATCACACTGGGGCAACGATGCTTTGCACTGGTGTAACGATGGATCACACTGGGGCAACGATGCTTTGCATTGGTGTAACGATGGATCACACTTGAGCAACGATGCTTTGCATTGGTGTAACGATGGATCATACCCGGGCAACGATGCTTTGTATTGGTGCAACGATGGATCATACCCGGGCAACGATGCGTTGCATTGGTGTAACGATAGATCATACTGGGGCAACGATGCGTTGCATTGGTGTAACGATAGATCATACTGGGGCAACGATGCCTTGCATTGGTGTAACGACAACGTATATTGATACCCCGACAACGTACTTTAATACGAGTTCAATGCATAGAGAAAGCGAACGAGAGAGAATGAGCGCGGGGACAGGAGGGCACCACATAAAGTGTTTCCTGTCCCTCTTTGTTTCGTCGTTTTCTTCGTTCGCTGAAGTACAATGCACAGACGAAACGCATGCGCTCTTATGGAGATCGGCAGGGAGCTGCTGGATGACCTGGCCGGCAGCCAGGGATGCTCTCCGGAATCTGAAAGAATGCCGCGACCGGAAAAGCCCGCACGGACTGGCGCTGTACCCTATGCCCTTGCGGGGCGAAGCCGGCAGACTGTTGCAGCAAGAGCACCACCAACAGGCACCCAGCCCGCTTAACTTTAAGATCCACTTGATATTTTTTGTATTTTGTAATAAAAGCTACACAAATCCAACCGTATTTGGAAGATTTGTGTAGTTTTATTGCATTAATAAATGAGTTAGCTGTCATTGCAAAATCACACCGCAAACAAAACAGAAATATACTGGAGGTGAAACTAAAAATAACTAACAAAAACAATCTGAATGGATTTATCTAAACAAGTTAAGCAAACCAATTGGTTAAAAATTTCATTGTTCTATGGAATTATACTTGCAGGAACTTATTTAGCACGAAAACTTCCCAACCTTCTTAATTTACTTTTAGAACAAATTACAGACATTCCGTTTTCGTTCAACTACAATCACGGATTTGTAACCCTAATTGTAACTGTGTTATTTTATAAATTCGGAGGAGTAAAACAAGAAATCACATTATTGGGAAACAATAAAATAAAAAGTCTTTTATTTCCAATTATTTTGTTTGTCTGCTATTCTACATACGGAATAAATAATAATCATGGAGTTGACAAACATTTATGGGCTTTAATATTTTGTTCATTTGCTTTTATTTACAACTTAATGGAAGAATACGCCTGGAGAGGTTACTTGATAGACAGTTTAGGAAAAATAAATTATGTCTTGAAAAGTGTTATTTCAGGAATATTTTGGAGTATTTGGCATTTATTGGTTTTCAACAATTTTGACCAATATGGAGGGTTTGGGATTTTCTTTGGATTCTGCATACTATTTTCATTTATTCTAACATTTGCTGTATTAAGGACTAAATCAATAGTTGTTGCAGGAGCTATTCACGCATTCATAATTCAAACAAATATACCAGCATTAGTTTGTTTTATCCTTTTTGCGTTACTATTGCTAACTTGGAACAAAAAAATAATTCAGAATAGCAACGACGGCTAACAAGCAGTTTGGCAAAAGAGCGGGGTAACGACTAAGTTGAACGTTTGTACTTTTTATGCCGCCAATGCTGTGTGCATTTGTTTTTGTTATGCAATTTAGCCGCGGCTCACAGCAGTGACTACGTTCTCGAAAACCGAACTTTCGGCTTCGTTTTTCCGCCACTTCCCCAGCTGGCCAGGCGTGCCGCCTGTACTCTATCTATCTCACAAACGCTGTGGACATTAAAGTACTCAGCAGCTTCTGGTTTTGTTCCTATACTTAAGTATCGGGGGTATGGGTATGCGACAGCCTATCATAGAGGAATAGGTTTGATAGAAATATACCGGCTGCCGCAAGTCTTACGAAGTAGACTTGTGGCTTTCATTCATGAAGTTTCCAACTTCTTTAAATAACTATTACTTCCCCTGCTAGCACACGCAAAATAATAACGCATCGCCGGTTCACGCGCACTCGCGTGGATCTATATTGCATCTTTTACAGACAATATTCTCTATACATCTATAAATTCTGTATGCTACTATAGCACGGTTACTGCATATGCCGGTATAATTACTTTATCATTATAGAGCAAGACATTATCCTGGCACACGCGGGGGCGCGTGCGTCAACAATATGTTGCGGGGCATGAAGTTGTTTTTTCAGCTCAATTCCATTTATCGTTCGCTTAAGAAGGTACTATATATAACACTGTAGTTAGTATTTCTACTACGCAATTTCATAAGAGAAACGTTGAAGCATAATTATGTGATTATTGAATTGATTTATTTCATTGTTCGTTATAAATCCTGGATCTGAGAAAGATCATACGAAAATGATAAAATAGACAGACCGACTTCATTTCCTTAATCGTTCAATGATTCAATATTCTGACAAAGTTTTCTTTTCGCATAAAAGTGAAATTAAATATTTCCCTTCTTCCATTGAAATTGAAGCTCAGATTTTTAGCGTAGCATGCAGTGAATATGTCCTATTTTATTATCTTTGGCTGCATACCCAACATATGATTATGATCAATTTTTTTGAAGGCATGGATCCATTGCTTCAGGGCTTTTGGTATGTGGCCCTGATAAGCAGTTTAATATTCGTTATTCAAACGATAATGACTTTTGCCGGAAGTGGAGATACGGATGGTATCAATGCGGATTTTGATGGAGACCTTGCTCATACCGATGCACCTTTTCAGATGTTTACGCTAAGGAATCTGGTGAACTTCATGCTGGGTTTCGGATGGGCAGGTATTGCATTTTATAGCTCCGTTTCTTCCAAAGCGCTGCTCATCATATTGGCAATAGTTGTAGGTGCGGCATTTGTCGGTTTGTTTTTCCTGGTCATCAGGCAGCTCCTGAAGCTCACGGAAGACAATACTTTTGACATCAACCAATTGCTCCACAAGACCGGAGAAGTATATCTTTTTATACCTGAACACCTGACAGGGCGCGGCAAAGTGCAGATCAGCCATAAGGGAACCAACCACGAACTGGATGCCATGACCGAAGGAGAGCGCATTCCTTCCGGCTCTGTTGTTATCGTAGGCAGAATTGAGCAAAATATTTTGATTGTAAAAACGCTTTCTTAATTTTTTTTAACACAACAAATCATGTTTGGACCTTTTACGCTTATAGTGGTTTTAGTTATTGTATTGTTTGTCACCTTTATGGCGCTTATCTCGCGCTACAAACGTTGCCCCTCCGATAAGATATTGGTAATTTACGGGAAGACAGGCGGTTCTTCTGCAAAATGTATTCATGGTGGCGGTGCCTTTATCTGGCCGGTTATACAGGATTTTGCCTACCTTGATTTAAAACCCATCTCTATTGAAGCCAATCTTACCAATGCACTTTCCCGTCAAAATATACGTGTGGATGTGCCTTGCCGTTTTACTATAGCGATCAGCACAGAGCATGATACGATGGGCAATGCCGCAGAACGCCTGCTCGGGCTTGCTCCCGACCAGATACAGGAGCTATCAAAAGATATTTTGTTTGGCCAGTTACGTTTAGTAATTGCTACGATGACTATTGAAGAAATCAACTCCGACCGTGATAAATTTCTGGACAATATTTCTAAGAATGTGGATACGGAGCTGAAGAAAATCGGGTTGAAGCTTATTAATGTAAACGTAACCGATATTAAAGATGAATCGGGATATATAGAAGCATTGGGTAAAGAGGCGGCGGCGAAAGCAATTAACGAAGCCAAGATAAGCGTAGCGGAACAGGAGAAAATAGGGGAAACCGGTAAGGCGAGCGCCGACAGGGAAAAAGATACACAAATTGCCGAAACCAACCGCGACCGCGACGTGAAAATCGCTATTACGCAGAAAGATCGTGAAATAAGCATTGCCTCTGCATCAAAGGATGAAGCTATTGGTAAAGCCGAGGCGGAAAGAGATGCCCGCATAGCTACATCAGAAGCCAACTCGCTTGCTGTAAAAGGAGAGAATGAAGCAAAAATTACTATTGCCAACTCCGATGCACAACGCCGTGAAAAAGAAGCTGAAGCATTAAAGATAGCGGTGACAGCAGAAAAAGTACAAGCTGCCAAAGCACTTGAAGAGTCGTATGTGGCAGAGCAAAAAGCGGAAACCGCCCGTGCGGAAAGAGAACGTTCTACACAAAATGCAAACATTGTCGTACATGCTGAAATAGCTAAACGCAAAGCAATTATAGATGCAGAAGCACAGGCAGAACAAATAAGATTGCACGCCAAAGGGGAAGCAGATGCCATATTTGCAAAAATGGAGGCCGAAGCAAAAGGTTTATATGAGATACTCACCAAGCAGGCGGAAGGCTATGACCAGGTGGTAAAAGCGGCAGGTGGAGACTCTACCAATGCCTTCCAGTTACTGCTTCTGGAAAAGCTGCCTGATCTTGTAAAAACTCAGGTAGAAGCGATTAAGAACATCAAGATAGACAAAGTAACGGTGTGGGACAGCGGTAACAGCGAAAATGGAAACGGCTCTACGGCTAACTTTGTTTCAGGGCTGATGAAATCCGTACCACCGTTAAATGACCTGTTTAATATGGCAGGGCTATCGCTGCCCGGCTATCTGAAAGGCGAAGACCTGAAGCGTAAGCAGATAGACGAAGAATCGAAGAAAACGGAGAACGAACAATAAAAACGTACGGTTAGCCCACCTGTTACTCCCCGATAGCTCAGGCGTATTCTTATTGCCGACGCGGTGCATTCCCCAGCTAGTCCGGGTGTGTTCTTATTATTGGCTTGTAGCGGACGCGGGCGGGCCGCCATAAGTGTTCGAAACCTAAAAAATACATAAACATAAGCAGCACTTTTATAGTAACTGCTTATGCTTAGATTCAGGATATGCCTATTATTCAGTGTCTTTCACCAATTTTGTTGTCTTTAATAGCCGTCCATCCTGATCATATACCTGCAAAAGATATATAGCAGATGTTAAGTTACGGATATCTATCCGGCCAGCCTTCTCCTTACGGAGCACTGTGCGGCCGTCAACTCCTGTTATGATTATGCTTACCGGAATAGCAGCCTGGACATGGACCTCAAATCGTGCCGGATTAGGATATACAGTTACAAATGCATCACGTCCGGACAAATCCTCTATACTTACATTGTTGACCTCGTATTCCGCTGATGTATCCACACAACCATAAGCATTTTCTGTAACAACGGAATAGTACCCGTTTTCCGTAACACGGTACGTTGCAGCAGTGGCGCCGGCAATGGGCTTACCATTGAACAACCACTGATAATGTTGATAAGTACCGGTAGTGCTCAGATCAAAACCAGATACCGTAATAAGAGGCGGTTCCACTGGCAGCACATATATGTCCAGATGCTGCGCCAGGCTGGTATCACCACAGCGTACTACTTTTACGGTAAGCCTTCCGCTCCGGCCTTGGCTCGTTATCGCAATACTATTGCTGTTACTGGTTCCCGACCAGTTTTCCGACAGGATCCAGATATAGGCTTCGGCATCAGGATCCTCCGCAACAGTATAGGTTTCCGGCACATTTGCACAAATGGTATCCTTGCCGTTGATAGATTTAATAACCGGGAGCGTAGAAAAACAAAACTTAGCAATAAAGGCATTAAAGAGAAGCGAGCCGGGGTAGGTATCCTGGTAGCTACCTGCAGTACTGATACCCGAGATGCTATTGGTAAGCCCTCCGATATATATATCCCCCTTTGTGTCCATGACCACATGAGTGGCAGCATCATCACCGGTTCCCCCAAAATAGCTGCCATACACTTTCTTTCCCAGGCTATCATATTGTAACAGGAATACATCACCACAGTTGAGCATGCCTGTTCCGGAATAGTTCATTTGCAGCGCATTGCCGGTGGCTACCCCAGAATTACTCTTGGATGCGCCGGCAAGAAATATATTGCTGCTTTTATCAACAAAAACCGAAGTAAAAACTTCTGTCTCATCACCACCCACATAAGTGGCCCATTCTCTTCTTCCTGTACTATCAAATTTAACCAGCAACCCATCTCCCAGTCCGCTGTATTGTGGCCGGTCACTGCCGTTTGTAGCTATTCCTGTAGCGCTTTCTGTTATACCCGTCAAGTAAATATTTCCATCGTCGTCACAAAATCCACTGCTGCGACACGGCTGTTCTTCCGTGTCCGGACCACCGTAGTATGTACTCCACAACCGTTGGCCTCGATCATTAAATTTTGCGAGATACAAGTCTTCGCTACCCCCGATAACTGTTTGAAAACTGCCGGCAGAAGCAATATTATCCGGACTTTCGGTACTTCCGTAGAGGTAAACATTGCCTGATTTATCGGTGGTAACATGCCCGTGATTTTCACTACCGGTTCCACCAAAATAAGTACCCCATTGGCGAACACCATTTATATCAAACTGAACCAGGAAGGCATCGGTAAGCTCCCCCATCCTGGCTCCCATGAATGCACCCGGCGTTGCTATACCTCGGGCACTTTCTGTCCTACCTGACAGGTAAAGATAGCCATTACGGTACCGCACACAAAACCCTTCATCATCATAGACATTGCCAGTGGTTGTATCGCCATAATAAGTACCCCATTGCCGTACGCCAGCGCTGTCGAATTTAACAAGGAAAGCATCCCCCCAGGCTTTACCGCCGCCGAAGGTAGATTGATGTGCGCCCGGGGTAGCCATCCCGCTCAGGCTATTCGTACGACCGCAAAAGTAGACATTTGCCGAACTGTCGGTCGTTACCGAAAATCCATCATCGGCATCCGGACCACCATAATACGTAGCCCATAATCTTTGTCCCTGGCTATTGAATTTAACCAACAATGCATCCTGCGTTCCCAGTAGTGTGGTCTGGTGCGCCCCTGTAGTAGCGATATTCATAACATCATTCGTGCTACCCACTGCATAGTAATTATCCCACTTATCAATAGCACCGTCCTCAAATATACCTAAAAATAACCCGGCACCTCCACCATAGTAAGTGCCCCATTTCAGTTTGGGGTCAATAGTTAAAGTTCCCTTGTATTGCCCGACCTGAAAGCGAATCATGTTATTGTTCTGTACAAATCTTGAAGCAACCACTCTACCGTCTTCCTGGAAACTCAGGGGTGCCGATTCTGTAACAAAACCCATGGGAGTCGCTATTTGCAAACGCCCATCTTCACCAATTTCGAGATGGTCAGCTCCATTGTACCGTATCTGTATATCATCCACATTACCACCGGGATGTACCACAAAGTCATACTCGATTTCCTCCTCTTTGATATAGATTACCCAATCAATATTAGGATATATATTCTTATAGGTCATTTTCTGATAAGCATTAATCTGCACTCCTTCCGGGCATTGCGGCAGATAATACCGGTCGTAGTAACTTAGCGGAAGCTCCTTTACTAATAAAGCATGCTCATTGGCATGTAATAATTGAACATCTAAACGAAATGCATCATAGCGCGGGGGAACAGTTCTCTGCGTCTGCTTTTGGGAAAACCGCTCGCTTATGGAACGAGCAAAGTCTTCTGCTGGTCTGATCCATTGGTAATGCAAAGCTCCTTTCCCGACAAATACATTAACACCGGGTGTAGTTATTGAAAAGTCAATATCCTTTCTGGTATTCCGATATTGGTCTGTCACCTGACCTTTATTTTCCAAAAAACAAATAAACGGTTGAGGCGCAGGCACCGATGTACCTGTTATCGACCTGCTGCTCCCGTCGGAACGGCTCCATCCACAATTAGCTATAAGAAGAATAGAAAAAAGATAAATTAACCTCATAAGTATCACTTTTAAATTTAATTGAACGAACTACCCGGGTATAAACAAAGAACAAATATATAAACCCGCGCAATAGCAACTATTGCGCAAATACTCAATCTAAATTTTGAGTAAATCACTCTAATTCGATCCGGATGCTGTATTTTTACTCGTATCTAAATCTTATACGTACTTGGATTGGCGGATATATATATTTATTGCATTACTTACCTTAGGATCATTACACCCTGCCTCAAAGGCTGCCGCCCAGGTAAAAATATGGACGGAACATCCTACTGCTGTTACTCCTGATACGGAACACAATAAAATCAACCTGGCCAATAGCTACTTATTTGTTTCGATTGACAATTTTATTCAAAACGTGACCAAAGCAAAAGATAGAGGCCACTATGAAGAGGTGATCAAGTATTGTACCGGGGCATTGCCGTACATACACTTATTCAATAAAGAGATGGTAGCAGGTATTCTATTGGAAATGGGAAACTGTTATGTTCATCTCGGAAAGAATGAGCTAAGCCTCCATAGTTATCAAAGAGTACTGGATAATATCTATTGCAATCATACAGGCAAATATGAAATGCATGTTTCTTATAAACAGAACGTCGTATATACCCTTATGAGCAATGTATATAATAGCATTAAAGACTACAGGAAAGCCATAGATCTTTGTAATAAAGCCATTGCCTATTTTAGCACGCAAAATATGCCCTATTGGACGGGTTTATCCAAAGCGATCAAATCGAATAGTTACGACGGTCTCGGCTGGGAAGACAGTACATTAAGAACAGCACAGGATGCGTATGCCGATATGGTTCGTTTCAAATCCATACAAAACCCGACCGTTCATACTTATGATGATGGTATTGATCTGACCTGCCGTATTGCTGCAGTTATAGCCGAACGCTTTCTCCATAAGCATCAAACCGATTCCGCATTACTTTATCTTAAAGACATCCAGAATATCCTTCCCGGAGCACTACCCTTTACACAAATAATGATAGACCTGGATTGGGGAAGGATTTATGCACAACAAGGAAAATGGCAGCTGGCTGAAGATAAGCTACTGCAAAACATACATAAGGCCGATAGTCTGCAATACCAAAGCCTGAAGGATGGCAGCCTTCAGTACACTATTCAATATTATCAGCAAAGAGGCAATATAGACAAGGCTTTTCTCTATCTGCAGCAATTGTATGAACTGAAAGAAGCAGCTTATAGACAACCGGATATTCATCGCATTCATCACATGGAGTTAAATTATCTTGCAGCACGGAAAGACCGGGAGATTGCCGAAAAAAGATTACTCCTTAAAAACCGGGAGGCACAACTCCGGGAAAGGAATATTCTTCTGTATTCTGCATCTGCGGGATGTCTTTTACTCCTGAGCGTATCGTTCCTATTGTACCGGAACTACCGGAATAAAAAACTATTGCATCAAGCCAGCCTACGGCATGCACAGCAAGAACAAAAAATAACTAACCTGCAATCCAGAGTAGCAGGTGAGGAACAAGAACGTAAACGTATAGCAAAAGAGCTACATGACAGTATCATCAGCCAACTGTTGGGCGTTCAATTACATGTACAGGCTATCGAAGACCAGCCCAATGAACAGAGCATTCAAAAGCTCCCCATGATAAACAAGCAACTTGAAGCAACAGCCAAAGAATTGAGGCAAATAGCACATAACCTGCTTCCGTCCGTTATATTAGATCAGGGATTGTCCAAAGCGATTGGCGTTTTATGTCAATCTACTCAAGACAATACAGGAATAGAAGTTGTATTTGAAGTCCTGGGCAATGTTGATTCATTACCGCAGGCGAAAGCATTGAGCGTGTTCCGTATGACACAGGAGTTATTACAAAATGTATTAAAGCATGCTGAGGCCACAGAAATACTGGTACAGTTAACCGAGATGAAAGGTATGTTCTGCCTGACAGTAGAGGACAATGGTAAAGGCCTCCCGGCTCAGCCCGAGGGCAAAGTATTACCGGGTTTAGGACTAAAAAACATAGAAGAAAGAGCGCAGTTATTAAACGGGGTTTTTCATATTAAGAACCAAGCTTCCCTGGGTACTACGGCCTATATTGAATTTTATCCTTAGAGGAATCGTTCGATTCTATATATGGTGGCACAACCGGCAAACAAAGCCGGCTTATATCTTCGTGGCTGCATTGAGCACAACAGGCTTATTGTAATAAGAAAATCATTACTTTTACGATCTCTTCCTTATGCCTGGTAGTTTCAGGAAGCACGAAAATGTACTAATAGGATGACGCAAAGCTCCACGATAAAGATCAGTATTGTTGACGACCACCCACTCGTCATAGATGGCTTAACCCTGGTGTTAAACAATATAGACGAATTTGAAATAATAGCGACCTATAACCGAGCCGAAGATGTGCTTAGCAGCATTGACAAAAATTATCCGGATGTATTATTACTTGATATTGAATTACCGGATAGTACGGGTACCGAGCTGGCCAGAAAATTAATTAAGGCATATCCCGAATTGAAAATTCTGGTTCTAAGTGGCCTATCCTTCCACGATGTTATTCGGGATATGATTAAAATTGGTTGTAAGGGATATATACTGAAAGCCGGTACTAACCGGCAACTCTTAACCGAAGCTATCCATGCTGCGCACAAAGGGACATTATATATTGATCCTTCCATCAGGGATGAATTTTACCATGCCTCAATTGTGGCCGAAAAGAAAATGCAAAAACTCGCACCTAAACTCAGCAGCCGGGAAAAAGAAGTGCTGGAGTTGGTGCTTTTGGAAATGGATAACCACCAGATAGCCGAACAACTATGCCTGAGCCTGCGTACTATCGAAAACCATCGCTACAATATCTTACAAAAATTAAATGTCAAAAACACCGTTGGCTTGGTCAAAGCTGCTCTGAATCTGGGCATAGGCAAAAGCAAGTAAAGAATTCCCCGGCTCGCGTCAGCAAAAAATAAAAACTTATTACTGGCGGGCTTACCCCCACTGTTCGGAGTTAAGTAAAGCGCTCTCCGAACAAATAATAAGTTGAATCTCCGACTCAAATTATTACATCCCACCCCACGAAATTTTTAGTTTCAACAGTTGTCTCGCTGCTTCCACTAACTTATCGGCCTCTATTACTTCTTTTAATTCTTCTATTACAGTGGCTACCCTATTAAATCCCCCACTTCATTGTAGTAGTTGACTAGGTCCAATGCTGTCAGTTCCGGGGAAGAAATATAGATATACCCGGTATCTACCTTCTTCTTTATAACCTGTTTTTATTCCATGATTTTCTGATGTAAAAATGAATACGCACCTTATCTTTTTCGACGGGTCGTAAAGCAATGCCCCGGGCGGGACAATTACATAAAATCCTCTGCGAACATTACTACCGATTCCTGGTTTTTAAGTCTTTACAAGGATTTATTAAGTGCGTTAGCAGAAGTATGGATATGCGCACGCAAATCTTCAATGGTAAAACTATACTTACCATTGGCACGTTGATCATCAATAAATGCTTCTAAATATTTATACTGATCCGGCATATTTTAGTTTACGTTTGCTTAAGGGGTCACTTTTCCACCCCTTTTGCAAATCCAAACTTACCTTTTTGAAATATCAGAATCAAGTCTGTGGGTAGTTATTTTATCTATGGTCTGCTAAAATTATAATTTCAGTACTACTATTTTATTCCTGATAGCCGGAGGTATCCTTATTGCTGGCGCGTTCCGTCTGTGCCTTCTGCTACCCGGTTTAGCCTGGTCTTACCGTTGTTGCCTTAAACCCTGATAGCCGCCGAGCACTGATTCACGTGCTTTCACGTAGCACAACGCCACTACGAATCCAGCTTCTCAATAACTGGTAAAGGTCTTATCTTGCCAGGCATATCTGACGAATCGCATTGTTAGTTAAATTAAATTATACACTACTGTGTGCAAGTATATCACAACACGAAAAATTGAGAAAAATAATAGCCTTAACGACCTTTTTTATTGCCTTTATTTGTAGTTACACTTTTGGTCAATCAGCAAAATAATTATATTTCATGCTGCATTCACTCTGTAAGATAGTAAACATCTAACGTGGTAAATATCTCACAGGGTAAAGATGTACAATATTTTAAAGAAAACCACAGCACCAACTGTCATGGCCGGAAGGTATTATAAGTGCTTAGGGATGCTTTCAGCATGACGGGAACGAGTAAAGAGGATGCGTAAACAGGAAATCGAAGCTTTACACATTTTTACCTATGCTGGCGCCCGATCCCTTTCATATGCCAATGACCATCATGATACCTTTTCCTTTCTCCATTGATAACCTTACTACAGGGACGCTATTGTTTTTTTTTGCCTTGCACATGTTCAAGCTGTGGCCGGCCCACCCCCGATGGTTTAGTTTGAGGAAAACATACCTGTTTTGAGACTAAGCGATAAAAAAAGAGCGACTATAAAAGCCGCTCTCTACAACCAAATGTCAGTTTATTTTTAGTTTGAATTTGCCTTCTGTAAAATGCCTGAGGCCTGGATTTATAGAGCCGGAAGTCCGTATCCCGGCAAACTGAAACGTGCCTTCTACTATTCCGTTGGCATCGGAGGTAACAGTAAGCTTGCCTGATGAGCCGTTTCCGTCATCATCACGTGCTTCCCAAATGGTTGGAAGGAAGTTCTCGGTAACGGTATAGCTGGCAAAATTGTTGGCATCGGAACTTTCCCCTAAATTATAAGTACCCGGACCTGTGTAAGTGTTACCCAAATTAAGTTGAAACTGTCCTTCTCCCGGATTTGCAAGATTTTTCACAGCAACTACCGCCAGTGAAGACGCATTGGACTTAGACACTCCGTAAATATCGGGATTGCTCATATCTGCCGAAAAGCGCTCACTGTCAATTTTGACAGTGAAATAATAATCACTGTTGTTGTGATTATTTCCGTTGTTGTTATCTTCTTTTTTGCAGGATGAAAGGACGAGACTGAACATTGCCAGTACCAAACCCGCGAAGAGTGCTTTTTGCATTGTTTCTGTTTTTATTTTTTGTTTATTACTGTTTTTCTACATTTACGGCTATTACATTGCCACTCATATCCCCCTTGGGCTTATAAACAATTTTGTTTAGCTCTCCCGGATACGTTTCTCCATAATGCAAATCTATTGCAGGTTTTTCTCCGCTGATATTATATTCCGTTGTATGAAAATGGTTACTTCCCGAGCTTCCGCCTAAGTAATGTGCATAAATGTCGGCAACGTTTAACTGGATATTTGTGTCAAAGTCAATGTTGCCGTATTGGTCAATGATAATAGTCATTCGTTGATGCGGACTATATCCCGGCACCAGCGATGTGACTGTGTATTTTCCCGTATAGTGAGCAAGGAGCGTGTCTGCCGGGTTTGAAGGGTTACTGCTGTCCACGGGAACGAACTGACCCAAAAAGGTGTTCCCTGAAAGACTGAAGACATTGATTTCATTTATAGAACCGTCACTAAGCAACGACAAGGCGTATTTGTAACCGTTTGAACCCTCCCAGATGTATTCATTACCCTGTTTCGAAAAAGAGGCAACTGTAAGTTCATAACCGTCCGAAGCTGCAGGGTCATCATCCAGTGACATTGCCCCGCTACCGGAAAAACTAAAGATAGCCTCTTGGTCATTGATGTATGGCGAGCCTGTCTGTGCAGCCGTATAAATAAAATTGAACGAATTTCCGCCTAACCCGGTCGGTAGATTAGAAGATGAGTTGTTCTCCTTTTTACAAGAAACAACACCTGTGAAAAGAGCAATACCTAATGCTACAGTTATAAAATTCCTGAAGTTCATTGTTTTTTAGTTTTAAGTTCCTACTCGTTTGGCTTTTCGGTTTCGCCTCGTTTTTTGGAGTGGGTTCAGGTCTCTACCTTTGATGGTACAAAGTAAAAAACTATACTACAAAGTGTCAATACCCAATAGACGGTATTTTTGTTACGGTGCCCGTTTGCTGCCTGACGCCAAACCCTTGCTGCCCCTTCGCTCTATTCAGTCTGTTCTGTTTCTTTGTTGTCAAGTTTGTATAATATAATTCCAGGTATTGCTCCACTCAAAAGTTCCCCGATATGAGCTGCATTGTCAATACCGCCTGTCAATCCTCAAAATAAGTTAATTGCGACATAAACACCAATCATAGTTAACACTACTCTTTTACTGTCTTTGTGATATGCGTTTGTGAGAAGTACACCAAGTACTGCACCATATAAATCAGAAATTGCTCCCGAAGCTCCAACTCACTGTTCGCCAGAGTTAAGCGCAACAATCTCTACGAACTCCTAATAAAATGGAGTCTTTGGGCTCCCGCCCAAACGGAAGGCCGAAGGAAGCTTAAAGGATGATTTAAATAAAGGCAGGCTATTTACTTACTTCGGGTATTTTAATTCGATATACACTGTTGTGCCGGTATGGCTACTGGTTATTTCCAGGGATCCGTTAAAAGCAGTTACCCTTTTCCTGAGATTGGCAAGGCCTTGCCCTTTATGTGGTGCATGTATATCAAAACCTTTTCCGTCATCCTGTACGGTGATGCCTATAAAGTCCGTTTCGCAGTTGAGTTGAACCAATATATAATGAGCCTGTGCATGCTTCAGGGAATTCTGAACCAATTCCTGAACAATACGGTATATAGATAGTTTCTGGATAGGATCTCCCGGCTCCCATTGCCCATAGGACTGGAAGATGACTTCTGTGTCGCCCAGGGTATCCATTTTGTGGCAGAATTGTGCGATCATATCTTTCAGCCCCCGCTTCATACCGTTACCCGGGATGAGGTTTTGTGCCGTATGCCGTAGATCCTGCATGGCTTCATCAAGGTATTCCATGCTCACCTGAAAATCTTCTGCTGTTAAGGGGCCTTTCGCATTCCCCAGGGTTGTACTCAGGCTTAATTTTACGGCCAGGAGCTGAGAGGATATGCCGTCATGAAGCTCAGTGGCAATCCGGGTGCGTTCCCTTTCTTCACCCTCCATCATGGCCTTAAGCCTGTTGATCTCCATGTTTCTCAGTTGTAATTGCTTCTTGTTTCTGTAGTTGAGGAACAGGACGATAAATAATATGGTTAAGAACAGGACGCCGACAGAGATCCCGCCGATCCAGAAGTTTTTTTCCCGGAGCGCGCTCTTTTGCCTGTTTAAGGACAGTTGCTGCTCTGCCAATTGCTTGTCTTTCTCTGCTACACGGAATTTAATTTCCATTTGATTAATGTCTGTAGCTTTATCAGTTTCGTCCAGGCTGTCTTTGAATTGGGTGTACGCAAACTGATGTTGGTAAGCATCCTGCCACTGATGTGTCCGGCCATATATGTCTGCCAGCAAACCATGGGCATAGACAATATTTTGAGGCGCCTTATACTCTTCCGCCAGTTGCAAAGCCATTTTTGCATATTGTGCTGCCCGCTTAAATTCATTCTTGGAAAAATAGATCCATCCAAGGTTGATATAAGGTGTTATTTTGGACATATAGGGATTGGTTTTATCCGAAACGAGCATAGCCTTTTGCATAAAGGTGATTGCGGAGTCATAATTCCCTTGTTGCTTATAGAGTCTCCCCAGGGACAGGTAAGCTACCTGGAGCACAAAAGTATTGTCATGAAGAAGGCTCTGCTGTATGGCCTGTTTATAATATTTATGTGCCTGATCCCACTGTTCCATAGTGGCATAAGTTCCGCCAAGATTAACATAAACCTGGTCCAGTTCTACTTTGAGGCCATGTTTTTCCCCCAGGGCTATGGCGCGTTCCAGGTAATAGATCGCTTTATCCATGCGGTTTACATAGTGCAGCATGGAGCCAATAGAATTATAAGCATTGATCCTCAATCCAATGATAGAAGAGTCTGCCGGAAATTCATCCAGCAATTTTAAGGTATGGTATTCCATGGCAATTGCTTTTCGATAATTGCCCTGGTAGGCGGCCAGGGAGCCGGCGTTGTCGTACCAAAGCGCCAGCAACCGGTTGGTATGTAATGCCCTCGAAGCAAAATAACAATAAGGATAAGCTCTGGTTAAAAGGGAGTCTGCCTGTATATAGTCGCCTTTTGTTATAGCATATACAGCATGGGCAATATAAGCATTGCCTGTGCCATAGCTAAAATTAAAGGCTTTACTTAAAGATAAGGCCGTGTCCAACATGGCCAGGGCAGTGTTCATGTTTTTAAATTCAAAATCCTGCGATTTCCCGATTAATTTCATCACATAAGCGCTGTCTTCTTTACTGATCCGTTCAGAAGAAAATTGCCTGTTTACCGGTTCCTGGGCTGTTACCTTAAGCCCTGATCCGCACAACCAAAGGATAAGAAAACAGCTCCTGGTCCCGGAAGGAAGCACAGCTATAGTTTTATAAAAATGAGAAAGAAAGTACATAATATGGAATCGTCCTTTAAATAAAATCGACCTGTACGTATTTATACGTAGCCTTTATTTTGATCCGGAATTTACTTTTACCTCACAAATTAAACATTATTCTGTATTTATTTTTAACCTGATTGACTTCTTTTCTCCGGAATTATGCAGTTGAAGTGACGGAAGACATTTTTTGAGACAGTGGGTGGTATAACTGCCGGTCATCATCTCTTATCCGGTTTGTCGTCCTTTTCAAGCGTTCCGGAAACCAGGTATTCAAATTGCACCGTTATGTCAAGAGGCCTTAGAAGATTATCATTCCTGTTGTTATGCTGCGGATGCACATCCGGCAGTAGTCCCGATCCTCATACCGCATTGCTGCTGCGGGAGCGGGATAGCCTGTTAGATGAAGTGAGGCACGAAAAGGGTAAGAACGATTTCATGGGCGTGCAGGAACAGTATGGTCCTGTTTATGGCTTATCTCGGGAACGGAAACAACAGCTATTTTTAAGGGATACAACTTCCGGGATTTTCCCTAAGCTTTCTTTTCCATCTGGTTTATTCCGGAGGGAGGGACTGCGGGGAAGGTATAATGTGGATTCTTCGGCTTTTACCAGGGCTGAGGAGGAGTTACAGGTTCCTCCGCTGAAAAATACCGCGGTGAGATCAGGAGATGAAGGTCGCTAAGTCATTCTGACAAGAGGTTCTTCGTCAATAAGTGTGGAATTTGAAAACAAAGTCATTCCCGAAGTAATATATCATTGCTTTAAGGTTATCCACATTCTAAGTCATCTTGCTCAGCAGCACAATTCTATCGCTTTTAGAGGCGTTACAATAAAAAATTCCAGCTAATTCTACAGATTTAGCCTCGGTCAGCACTTCATTACTTATACAGACCAGGTGGTTTTGGTCTTCTCTTATAAAATGAAAGAAGTACATCTCCCATTGGTGCGCAATGAATAATACAACTCAACATTGGTTTACGCGCCCTGCGTGAACCAGCACAACTACTTATATCCATCGTTTCTTTTAACCGGTAAATTCTTATCTTGCATAGGGTGGGAATGAGTTAGCTAAGTGATACACGTTTACTGCACAACGAAAAATTTATGAACGTCAAATTAATAGCATTATTTACATGCGGCATCCTGCCGTTTATGTGCGTGGGGCAAACCAATGACTTCACAGCAATGTACCGGCAGGCAGATCAGTTCCGGAAAGAAGGCAAAACAGAAGATGCCTATCATCTTTATCAACAGATTTATCCGAAGATGCCGGAAACGGATACCCTTCTGGACTACGTGATCTGGTATTATCTGAATTCCACTACTGAACTGGAACAAAATAACCGCAAGAACGAAAAATTTGAAGCTTCGCTAAAATATGGACTGGAGGCCTTAGCACTCATCCAAAAACACAAGGAAAGTTTTAATCAGAAGTTTGCAGACCGGGAAGCCTGGATGATCAAAAATATTGCTGTGTCCTATTCCGGACTGGGAATGCTTAAGGAAGCAAAAGAATACCGCGACGAACTTTATAAAAGATATAAAGCAGATAAACTACCTGAGGGAATTGACGGATACTTTAATTTCGATTTCTTTAAACTGAACGGAAAAAATATCTGGGGCTACGAATGGTATCCGGAGCTGCCCGAGAATAGATTCAGATCAAGTTTTACAAAAATAGTATACTATGTGTATAGTACAGATAGCAGCGGCTCAGATAAGGACCAGCTTTACCGGTTTCATGTATTAATGTTTCACCAGGACAGTAATGAGGCCCCTTTTGATTACATTTTAGAGAAGCAGCAAGATACGGCAGATGCCACAATTTGCGGCTCCTATTACTACTTTACGTACAAGAAGGATATTGACTACCGCAAACTCAAAGCGGATATTAAAAAAATAGTTGTAGAAGGAATAGAACCTGATAGCAGGAGAATTGTGGGAAGAAGAGAATGAATATTGTAACGAAGTTTCTTTATGATACGCCTATGAAGCATTTCTTTTCAATCATCCGGAGAATACCCTGCCAGCTGTTTTTAAACTAACCTTTTTATGTATATATACTAAGTATAAAATAAGATTGAAAAATTCAGCGTCCGTTCTTCGATTTAATATTAGTGGTAAAAAACACCCATCGCCAATACGCGGCACGTTGACAGTAATAGTATCACAATACCACATGAACATCTATGAGTTACGACTTATATTTCTACAAACAAAAAGGAGAAGATATTTCGGCGGACAAAATCTCAAAATATTTGTCGGATAATTTAGTTCCGGCAAATGAAGAAAATACTCAATGGTTTTTTGAGCATGAAGATAGGGAAGTATATTTCTCATTTGACTATTATGAAACTGACGAAAAATTTGGGCCAGACGAAGAAATAAAGCCAATTGAAAACTTTGAGAACACCAATTTTTCCTTCAACTTAAATTTTATGCGACCGAGTTTTTTCGGCCTTGAGGCATTTAAGTTCGTAGAACAATTTTGTAGCGACCTAAATTTGTTTATTTTAAATCCTCAATCTAACTCCGGACAGCCATATAAATCTAACAGACAAGAACAGTTTGACACTTGGAATAAAACAAACTTATGGGCGAGTAAAGAGCATTTTAAGAAAATGCAAAGTTGCTTCCTGAGTGAAGAAGATTGTATTAAGGTTTGGGAATACAATTCAAACAGAAAGAATATGCAACAAAAACTTGGCGATGAATATTTCGTTCCCAAAATTTTCTTTTTCAAGATAAAAAGTAAATAGAGCTTCCGACTCTTTAATCATCCCCCTGGCTGGTACGTGCAGAATTACAATTTCATTTGCTGGAATCAATACTTGAAACAGTTATCAAACAAAAAAACAGACAACAATGGATCTATTAACAGATATCGAAAACCCAAGACAAAAAGTATATAAAGAGAATGCAATTGCATTAGGCACATTTCTCGGTGGGCCTTTGGTAGCAGGTTATCTGATAGCTGAAAACTTTAAAGCCTTCAACCAGCCAGAGAAAGCAAAAAAGACCTGGGCTTATACAATCATCGCAACTGTAGTAATCTTCGGGAGTATTTTTCTGATACCGGATCATGTTAAAATGCCCAATCAGATCATTCCTCTAATTTATACTTTTATAGCCGCTTACCTTGCCCGACACTATCAAGGGAAAAACATTGCAGCACATTTAGACTCAGGCGGACAGCTGTTCAGTTGGTGGCGAGCAATTGCCATCGGAATTATTGGATTGGTAACGATAATTGTTCTGATCTTTTGCGTTGTTTTTTTGATAGAGCATATAGCATTGCCGGCAGCGTAGTTTGGTGGTGGAAGAACGGATAATGTATTTAAAAAATTAATGAAGCTGTCTGAAAAGCATAAATTTCACATAAAGAAACAAAGATTGCAAAGGTCACTACGTAAACTGTTCAATATCAATCTTTGTTTCGTGGTTTTCTTTGTTCACTTTGCGTGAACTTCTCTCTTGCGGAGCAAAAATAAATTTATAAAAAGAAAACTATGGCTTTTAGACAGCCTCATACGTTGCCTACAGGCTATGAAACTACAAGGAGACTTTGTGATAAACGAGACAGCTCGACACCTCCGCCTGCACAGCGATACCGGGAGGCCTGATACTATCTTCTATCCGACATTCGTTAGCCACTGCGCGGCCTTCCTATGGTTGTATTAGGTAAATAAAACAACCTCCTCTATTAAATGTTGCTCACCTTAGTACAGCCTGCAATATTTATTGAATGATTACCTTACCTACAGCTTTATGCTCACCAGCTACCAGTTCAACGAAATACAAACCAGTGTTTAAACCTGCGGTGTTTATGGTGAAAGGAGTAGCGCTACCCGCCTGAATCTTACCGAAATTTTTACGTAAAACTGTTCTACCTGTGATATCGCTAACGGTAGCAATTACGTTTTCTGGTTGCGCTAACACCATGTTCAGGTTAATTATTGAAGTTGCTGGATTGGGATAAATACCCACTTTCTCTTTAACAATCACGTCCTGAACAGCAGAAGTGGGCTTCGGGCTCATAACAAAGGTCACGCAGTCGAAGTTATTTGTAGAGTCAAGATCATTATATGTAACAATTGGCGATACCATTGCTGTATCCACACCATTAGGATCATCAACCGGATAAGTCGCATCTTTCTGTGCGATTAAAACTATACAAAGCGTCATCTCCATTCTATTTTCCATATTATTGACGAACCTATAGGGTACTTGTAACGGGTGTGAAGTGCCGCCCGCTGCAATACCTTCGGTCACAATCCAAAATGGCCGGGTAGCACCTTCTGATTCAAAAAATAGCGTATCTGTTGCTGATATAGCATCCTTACCATTATTTTTAACTTCTACCTCAACGTATACAGTATCCCCAAAAGGAATAGTGGAGTAGTCTGCCGGTGATACAATGCTTAATGCTAAATCGCATTCCTTTAATTGGGCTGAAGCGCTTAAGCCTAAAGTGGTCATGGCAGTCAGGCCAAGAATAAGTTTAGTGGATTTTTTCATACTTCTGATTTTAAATTTTAAACAAGAATTCGTATTCTATTTTTTAATTATTGAAGGTGCAAGACGAAAATCTTCACGCTCATCACCTGAGTAAGGTTACATTTCCGTAATAGGTCTCCTCTTTATTATCAAAATATTTTAAAGTAATTTTATAAGGATAAACACCTACCGGTTGCGGTATCCCATTGAGTGTACCATCCCATCCGCGCCCCATATTATCCCAGGTCTCAAAAATGACCTGCCCCCACTTATTCCATACTTGTAGCTGGAAGGAACTTAATCCTGATGATAATAGTTGCCTGGGGAAGAAATAGTCGTTGTAGCCATCGCCATTGGGGGTAAAAGCGTTGGGTATATCAACATAACAGTCTTTTACAACAGTAATTGTGGCAACACTAACGCAGCCTAAGGGTGGTGTACTCAGGTATAAGCTATAAGTCCCTGGTTGATGAACATATATACGATCCATAGTATCGCCTGTATTCCACAAATAGTTGTGTGGACCAGGACCAATGATACTTTGATTTTTCAATTCGACTACAGGCCCGTTCAGGCACAAACTACCGCTTTTTCCCACATCTACTGCCGGGGGCGCGAATACATAGATTGTATCTATATAGGAACTATCCGGACAAACGCGAAATTTAGACCTCAACTTTACCGCTAAAACACCCTCCTGATCATAGGCATGCTGAACCTGCAACAGTTCTGATGTCGTCAGTTCCTTACCATCTCCAAAATCCCAATGAGCATGGGTAGTTGTATAACCTTGCCATTGGGGCGAGAATGTAATAGCCTCGCCCATGCATATACTATCAGCATCCGGTACAAAAACATTATGATACCGGCCATCAACTTCCAGTACAGCAGTAATTGCAGCCGAACATCTAGGACCCTTAGCTGAAAGGCTGACCGTATATTTTCCGGCTTGGGTATACCGATGTGCGGGATCGCTTGCTTGTGTATATGTACTATCTCCAAAATCCCAAAAAAACTGTTGGTAATAGGGGTCCGAAATATTTTGAAACATTACTTCCGTACCCGCGCATACCAGTGTATCAGCAATAAAAGCAACAGCAGGGTTGATGTGCGGAATGGTGAAGAAAATATTTGTATCACACTGCGCGGTCCTTATACGAAGTTCATAGTCACCTGCTGGTACCTGATTTAAGGTGTCGGTGAAAGAAATTGTGGTACCGGAAGTATCCAGCCAGGTATAATAGTATTGTACAGTATCCGTTGTGTATGTGGTTGCAAAGACCTTGCCATTAGGCATATTAAAGCATGGCGTATCTATTATAAGGCTTGGTAGCACACCATTGGGAAAGCTAATAACAAAGGTATCGATGTTCAGATCACAAGGTGTGCTTTTATATTGCAGCCAATAGATGCCAGGGGTATCTGCTGTTATGGATGCTGCAGTAGATCCCGTACTCCAGAGATAGTCCCAACTGGTGATGTCGTTAGGCACCCGGATCCTTAGTTTATTGACGTTAGCAAAACAAGGGCCGGACAATGCCCCACTGTGATAAAAAGTATCAGACGAAATAACGGGAATCACATTAGGTAGGCCAGTAAAAACAGATGTCCTCTCCACCAACCTTAAAGCATTTTCTTCAACCAAACAGGCATTGCCCAACCTGTCGGGAAAATTGATCCTGGATAAAAACCTCGAGTTACCTCCGAGTACGAGTTCAGGAAAATAAATTTTCTTATCCGGAGCTAACTTCAGGTTAGCGCCGGCGAACGAGCTACCCGGACCGGATTTCAGTAAAGTACGCGAAGCAACTATTTTATTAACATCGCCTGAAGTCAGGTCGTACTGAAATAGTGCATTAATTACCTCATTACCTTCATAAAAAACAGAATGAGTATACAATTTCTGTCCATCCGGCGAGAAACAAAGTCCTCCCGCCGGATGATCTGGCAATATTTGCATATAGTCACTCACGATACCTGTTAAAGGATCGAAGTCAAAAAGCCCCACACCATCCTTGCCATACGGACGCATTTTTGACACGGCTATTCTTTTTCGATCAGGACTAACGGCGAGGTGGCCATAGAGATCAATAGGTGATAAAAAATTGGGGAAACCCTTTGATACCACAGGTTGGTGTATCACTTTATCATCAGCGACTTCAAACGCTTTAATATTATGTTCCGGCTCCCGGGAGCATACTAATAACCAAAAATTGCACCGGTCACCGAGCACCGCAGTCATTTGCTCTGTCAACAAACTATCTAATAGAATGCCTTTTTGCCCTGGTACAACAGCTCCCCTCCCATTATTCAGTCTCATATCCACTACACTATAGTATAATTTACCGGAGTTTTCCATTTGTTCTCTTGCAGTCAAAGAAAAAATAAAGTACAGGTTTTTATTGCTTCTAAAAGGAGCAATTAAGGTACCCTGGGCAGAACTATGGGTTGGAACGAAGCCGGCGAAAACAGGAATCTGACCGGTTAGATTATTCCCATTATTCATCGTATCACCATATCGATCCCATACATAGGAACCATCTGTATAAAATAACAAATTCCCGTGTTCATCACATACAGAAGCGCTGGATTCATCCAGGTGGCCACCAGGAAATTTAGTTTTAATAGGCACCGGGTTGCCTGAATTAAAGTCAACTCCGGCACTATCGCCAAAAATCCACACATTGTCGTGCTGCGCGTAACCTGTTGTACAAAGGCTACAGCAATAGGCGATGACTAACAGAATGCAAATTAGATTCAGCTTCATTGGGATATCTTGATTATTTTTTCAACACGTAATAACAGTCCCGAAGTATCAAATATCTTCATATAATAAACTCCTGAAGAAAGATTGGAAATGCGAACTGATGTAGCATGGTATGCATATTTAAGGGTTCGCCCATCCAGTCCAACCAGGAAAGTATTTACTGCAACCGGAGCACTAATATGAATTTCATCGACTGCAGGGTTAGGGTAAATCCGAATATATTGCCCCATTGTAGCGGCATCATTTATACTTACGTTTGTAACCTGGTAAATGGCCGATGTATCACTACAACCCGATTCATTCGTAACAATAACCTGGTAATCTCCATTTTGTTCCACCACATAGACACTGTCATTTGCACCTTCAATTTTATTTCCATTGTATAGCCATTGGTAGTGTGCATACTTCCTGGTAGTACCCAATCGATTCATATTATTGATAGTAATTTGAGGAACGTAGAGAAAATCGCCCCGAAGGTTAAAGGAATCCACTTTATGCACACCGCAATTGTTTTTATAAGCAACCCAATAAACACCGGTGTCATAAACCTGCAATTTGGAAGACGAGGAACCGTTACTCCAGGTGTATTGAAATGTAGCATCGTATTCCAAAGCAGACAGCTCCATTCCCCCCTCTAAAAAATCAGGAGAACAGATCAGTGTATCTAGGGCATTGGTATTATCAGTCATTTCATCCAAAGGATAGACCAATTCACTGGTTATGGAGTAGTCGATAATGGGTTTAGGTAAAATAATGGAAGTAATGGCTTTATACAGATAGTTACATGCAGCTCCAGCCTTATTCGGGTCTGTAATTATATTGACATAAGCCGTATCGGTACAATAAATGGTATCTCCATATAACCGGAGCTTCTTGCCATAGGGAACACTGGCCGAAACCGTGTACCTGGATCCATTGATAACACTATAAGTATGAGACGATACATCGTATTGTACCAGGCTGCTAATTCCGGTTCCCAGATCCACTTCATGCGTATAAAATTTACTACCATCCGGGGAGAAAGCGCCACCTGAACCGATAACACGGTAAAGGGTATCCGTGCTACTGCTTATACCACCCAATACAATTTCGTTTGATACTATGCCTTGGTTGGGATCAAATTCGGCTATCGCCCCATAACCACCTAAAACAGAAGTAGCTATTGCAAAACCGGAGGTATAAGCTAA
>JBEBVI010000014.1:0-24930 GCA_040392805.1 Taibaiella helva | reverse complement strand
ACAGTAGCCGGAAACATACAAGCTATTGGTAGATGAAAGGCGGATGCATCTTGCAATAGAGCCAACAGTCAACTGACCGGGTGTTTGGCCGGGAGCTGCGCTGCTTTTAAATTGCCTGCCCCATACAAAGTTGCCATCGGTATTCAGCTTTAAAAGAAATGCTTCCTGGGAAAATCCGGGGCCGCCGGCCTTAAATACTTCTCTTGGGCTATTCCCTTTGTCCGGGTCTAAGTATATCGTGCCCTGGAAATACCCGCAGGTATATACATCTCCCCTGCTATCTACCTGGATACCCAGGCCATTATCCACTATCCCGGTAATTGGCTGTGGTTTACCGAAAGCCTTAGCCCATTGATAAGCCCCATTGGAGTCCAGCTTGCACACAAAGTAAGACAGTCCGCCTCCTGCAGGCTTTATGATATTAGCCGGATTCCCCGTGGGATCAAAGTTTCCTTCATCCTGAAAGAAACCGGTAGTATAAACATTGCCTTTATTATCCGTAGCAATTTTGTAACTCTCTGCCGGCTGCCAGTCTCTGGTAGCGCCCACTTTTTTAGCCCATATATAATTGCCTGATGCATCATACTTCAGAATATAACTGGTATGGCTAAACGGTGGCGATATTAAGTTAGCCGTATTAGTTCCCGGGTCAAAGTCCACCGTATCCTGAAATATACCGGTAACGTAAACATAGCCGCGTACATCCACATGGATGCCATGTCCGGAGTAATGGTTTAGTCCATGCTTTGTGGTTCCTATCTGCCGTGCCCATACAAAATTACCACTGGTATCATATTTAACAATAAAGCTATTACGGTTACTCGCCATAGTAGTCGTCATGGTATTACTGCCCGTACCATCATTAAATTCAACTTTATCCCTAAAAAAAACCCGTTACACATATTACACCATTCTTCTCATCCATGGCAATATCTTTGATCGCATTGTAACCACCATAAAAAGTCTTCACCCATACAAACACACCATCCTTGTTCAGCTTTAAAATATAGCTGTTTACCTCTGCAGGGCTGGGTGCAGCCACTTTCAGCACCTGCTTAGTACCGGGATCAAAGTCCACCGTATCCCGGAAACAACCGGCAATATATATGTTACTGTTCCGGTCGCATGTAACGGAAGCATAATCAAACCCGGTTCCGGTCACATTATCCATGGCCATTTTCCCGGCTATACCTTTTATCCATTCAATAGCACCGGCCGGATCTGTCTTTACAACAAACAAGGCATTGGCATCACTGCTTACTGCTCTGATTTTCTGTACTCCGCTTTTTGTGGGTACTTCAATGGAATCTTTAAAATTGCCCACCGCATACACATATTCATCCTTATCAATGGCTATAGAAGAAGTAAGAATCTGACCTCCGGCTCCGGAAACAGAAGTTACCCATTCCATATCTAATTTTTGTGCCTCGCCGGAAAAGGAGATACACAATACAAGGCTCAGAATGCTGATCCATGTGCATATAAATATTCTCATAGATATTCTGTTAATTACGAATTACAAATAATGTTTTTGAGTGCCGGAACTGTCTGAAAATTGAATAACGACACCGTTTTTTCAGACAGCCAGCCTATCAGGCATTACTGAAGTTCTCCGTTACTGATATTATCACCAGCAACCTCTCTATTTTCGAAGCACTTTTTCTACTCTTATCAACCTTCCTTCTTCATCAAATAATTTCAACAAGTAGAGTCCGGCCGGCAGATGTCCCATCCTTATTTGTTGTGCCTGCTCCTGCTTCATTATTATTTTCCCTTCTATTCCGGTAAGGGATACCGTAAGCGAGGCCGGAGATACAATATGGATCACATCGGCAGTAGGATTAGGATATATCTTTATTTCTCGCAATGCTATTATACCGTTTATTCCAGAAGCGGGTACATTTGTAACAATATAAACATCCGAAGTATCCGTGCAGCCATCTTCCGATGTAACCACCACTTTATAGTTGCCATTTTTCGAAACGGTATAGCTGCGTTCAGCAGCTCCGGGAATAACTTCGTCTTCATACAACCATTGGTATGTTTTGAACATTCCGGTGCTTAAAACGAATCCGCTAACGCTGATGATAGCTTCAGGTGCATCGATAGTCAGGTGTAGCAGAATAGAGCTATCACAACCTGCTGCATTCAGCAACCTTCCCCTGTAATCCCCGCTCTCTGTATAGGTTTCCCCTAAAAATTCGTATTGCTTTTCGCATGTTTCCACAACTATAACGGAGCTGGAGGTATCATTACAGGAAAGCTTCATCACAAAGCCATCACGCCCTTCGGGGTTTACAGAATTAATTTTGTGAGACGTTCCTGCAGGATCGAAGTCGGCCGTACCTAAAAAGTAACCGGCTGCATATAAATTATTACCGGCTGAAAGCCTGATGCACCTCGCTACAGAAGCGGCCACTGTCTTGCCTGCTGCAACGGCGCTTTTCAATTGCCTGCCCCATACATAACCGCCATCAGTATTCAGCTTTACAATAAATGCTTCCGGGGAATAACCCGGGCCTCCTGCCTTAAACAGCACTCTTGAGCTATTATTCCGGTCAGGGTCTAAATATATACTACCCGAAAAATAGCCGGAGGTATATACATCACCTCTGTCATCTACCTGTATGCTGAGGCCATTATCAATTTGCAAAACAGTGCCCGTTCTGCCAAAGGCTTTTACCCATAAGTGATTACCAACAGAATCCAGCTTGGATACAAACCAGGACAAGCCGCTTGCAGCCGCCGTTGTAACACCGGCCAGATTCTTGGCTGCAAAATCGACCGGGTCAAAAATGGCTTCCTTCTGGAAAAATCCGGTAATATATACATTACCCTTTTTATCCGTAACAACGCCGTAACCTTCTGCCGGGCTGTTATCTTGGTTGCCTCCGAAAGCTTTAGCCCATACATAATTACCGGATGCATCATACTTCAGGACAAAAATGCTACGTGTCATCCATGTGTAGCTTTTCATGCCAGCAACTCCCGGCCCCGGATCAAAGTCTGCCGAATCCTGAAAATTACCGGTAACATAAACATAGCCTTGCGCATCAATATGGATACCTCTACCCTGGTTTGTGGAAACAAACTTGTTCGGATCATCACCGCCTACTCTACGGACCCATACAAAATTACCGGCGGTATCATACTTCGCTATAAAAATGGAACGAGAAATAACGTTTGCAGCAGCCAGTACATTGCTACCACCCGAGCCGTCATTAAATTGGACCGTATCTTCAAAAAATCCCGTTACACATACATCGCCGCTCTTTTCATCTATAGCCATATCGTTGACCATATTGTGACCACCGCTAAAAGTTCGTACCCATACAAACTGCCCGTTCTTGTCCAGCTTTAAAACGAAAGTGTTTGCCTCATTGGCATATTGAGCCTTGGCGGTTTTTGATGCCAGGTTGGAGCCGGGGTCAAAATCGACCGTACCTCTGAAACAACCCGAAATGTACAGATTGCTGTTCGGGTCAGACACAATGTGAAACCAGTCAGCAGAATTAATATCACCGGTTCCTGCCCCACCCATCGCCATCGTCCCACTTATGCCCTTTATCCACTCAATAGTACCGGCTGGGTCTGTTTTCAAAATAAATAAGCCGGTATCCTTTATTGATTTTATTTTCTGTATCCCGGTTTTTGTAGGTACTTCTATAGAATCTCTAAAGCATCCTACGGTGTATACATTTTCATCTCTATCCAGGGTAATGGAAGTAGCAATAATATTGCTTCCAGCGCCAGAAACGGGTGTTACCCATTCCAGATCCAGTTTTTGGGCCACACCGGGCAACGAACAACATAATAAGCCAAGGGCTATCATCCACATGTGTTTAATTGTACTCATAGACAGTTTGTTTTCTATTTTATAAGTTTAAGATGAATGTCTTTATTTATTATTCCTGCTTTCAATGGTTTTCCCAGTTTATTTTTTACTTCCCGTATATTTACACAATCAATAGTACCGGTGTTTATTTATGTCAAAAATAAGTTCTGTACATTTTAAAGCCTATGGGGCAAAAGCCCCATTCTTGTTTTCTTATTATTTAATGAATTGACATACAGAAAAATAGATGAAAAATGTTTGTATAAAATATATTACATACGCCGGGATAACATTCTTATATTGTATACTACCCCTTCTCAGGTCCCTGCATGCGCAGGAGCTACCCTCCGTATCCAATACGTGGCCAATACTTATATGGAAAGATACCAATACTATACTTAGTTATATAAAACATGGACAGCAGTTAAGGGTGCAGCAGAATAAAGATAGTGCAGAACGGGTTTTATATACTGCCCTGCAAAGCAGCAAACAGCTGATATTTGTAACCGGAATAAAAAAAGCGCTTACCGAACTTGCCGATGTATACACAGCACAAAAAAAATATGATAAAGCTATAGACTTGTATCAGCAAACGATCCTTTATTGCCAGGATAATGCGACATTGGAGACAGCTCTGCCCGTGATGCACAACAACCTGGCGAATGTATATCTCAACAAAGGCAATTATGAGCAGGCATTGCAGCATTACCAGAAGGCCGCAGCACTTTACGATAAGCTTCCCGTTAAAAATTACGGTGAAATCTATAATAATTTAGGCGGCTTACTGATCCATCTAAGGCAATACGACCAGGTGCTCTACTATCTGCATAAGGCAGAAGGAATTGCACAAAAGAATAACGACATTACCATGCTTTGCAGTGTATATGGCAATATGGGTAGTTACTATTTTGAAAAGAACCAGTTAGATAGTAGCCTGTTAGTCTCCCATAAAGCATTAACATTATCGCGACAGCATAACTTAACACAAGTACAGTTTAAGGTACTGGCCAATCTGGCTGAGATCTACCGGAGGGCTCATAAAGCGGAACAGGCTATGCCTTAGTTACAGGAAGCGCTTTCCATGAAAGAAGGCTTGCCTCCCTACTACCTCCATCATACATTGGTTACATTAGGCTCATGCTATGTAGATATTGGAAATTATCCCTTGGGTAAAAAGTACCTGGAAGAAGCATTAAAGGAAGCCCAGAAAAGCGGATTGAACAAAAGTCTGCCTACTATATATGCCCGGCTTTCTTCCCTATATCAATATATGGGTGATTATAAAGAAAGTCTCAAATACAATAAGCTGGCCTGGGAACTAAGAGACAAAATCTCACAGGAAAGCATCCAGAAAAGCTTGCTGGAGTGGGACCTCAAATACCGAACTGTCGAAAAGGATAAGAGCATTGCACAAAAGCAACTGGAGATCAACAGGCAAAAAGAAAAACTAAAGAACAGGAATATGTGGATCGCCATTATATCGGCCGGTCTACTGCTCTTAGTGGCACTGTTCACTATTCTGTTCGCTTTTTACAGGCTCAGTAAACATAAGCTGCAACGGCAGGAAGAACAGCTGAGGCTATGGCAGAAGCAACAGGAGATCGATCAGTTGAAAGCCATTATGGAAGGAGAAGAAAAAGAAAGAAAGCGGATGTCGCATGAACTGCATGATGGTATAGGTGGTATGCTTGCAGCCGTGCATATGCGTCTTTCGGGAATAGGGGAAAAAATGAAAGATGAGGAAGAGAAGCTACAGGTCGGTAATGTGCTCGGTATGCTGCAGGAAACCAGTGATGAAGTCCGGAAAACAGCACATAACCTGCTTCCCGACGCGCTCATCCGGCACAGCTTAGAGGAAGCACTGATGATCTATTGTGAGCAGATCAATATCAGCAACCGACTTCGTGTACAGTTCCAATACCATGTACATACGCAGGAGCTGGAAAAATCGGCGGAGCTGCTCCTCTATCGCATATCACAAGAGCTGCTGCAAAATATACTGAAGCATGCAAAGGCTACGATGGCCTGGCTGCTCATAAAGGAATTAAACAATAAATTGAGTATTATTGTGGAAGATAATGGTACGGGATTTGACCCGGACAGCGAGCATTCCGGCTATGGTTTACAGAACATGCAATACAGGGTAAAATCGCTGCTGGGAAGTCTGAATATTCAATCGGCAGCTAACCGTGGCACTACCATACATATCGAATTTGACATAAACAAGCTAACCGTTAAATCTGTGTAAAAATGATAAGAGTAGCCATAGCAGATGACCATCCAATGATTATCAGCGGAATCAAAAATATTCTTTCCGACTGTAACGATATCGTATTTACCGGTGCCTATGCGGACGGAAAAGAACTGATGAACGGGCTCAATAATTCCCTACCGGATATCCTGCTCCTGGATATACAGTTGCCCGACAAAACAGGCGATAGGCTTATCCTGGAAATGCTGAAAAAATATCCGGAGCTCAAAGTGATCGTACTTACCAATTTTGACAGCACGCTGTACGTCAGCAATATGATGCGTAACGGGGCTAAGGGATATATACTGAAAACCGCAGACAAAAAAACATTACTGGAAGCGCTGGAAACCGTCTACAGGGGCGAAGCGTTTATTGAACCAGGCTTAAAGCAAAAAACAGAGCTGATCGAAATGGGCATCAACCAGACCATCGCAGCTAAATTCACGCTCACTGCAAGAGAGAAGGAAGTACTGCAGCTTATCGTTAACGGGCTTACCAATGCAGAAATAGCTAAAAATCTATTCTTAAGTATTCATACTGTTGAAAATTACAGGGATAATATTCTCCTCAAGATGGAAGTGAAAAATACCGCGTCTTTAGTAAAGAAAGCACTGACAATGGGGCTGGCAGATTGAGTTATTTAATTGGTCATCACAGAATGCAATATAGACGTTACAACGGGAGAAGGGATTTTTTAGTTGATCTCTTAAATTGTAAACAGGATTTGCTGAGAAATCCATATTAGTTTCATTTTTATCATTTTAGGATAATAAGTTGGCTAAAAGGAGACTGTCTAAGAAGTGTATAAATTTCACACAAAGAAATAAAGATTACAAAGTCACTACGTAAAATATTTAATATCATTTTTTTTCGTGGTTTTCTTCGTTCACTTTGCGTGAACTTCTCTCTTGGGGAGCAAAAATAAGCCAGACTATCGCTTTCAGACACCGTCAGGGAGAAGCGGAAATAGAAATCATGGCATTGAAGAAGTTTTATATAGCTCTTGCGGTATGCTGACCGGAACAAAAGTTACGGAACAGAGTGAAGGTTCTTTTGTGAAGTTGAAGCACCCCCTAAGTAAAAGAGCGCACAGTTGAAAATGTCTCCATTCCGCTATCACTGCTGACATAACGCGGGTGAGGTGGTGTTTCCATAGCACACGGCTCATGCTGATAACGCTCCTTTTTATGAAAGAAAAAAATCTGTACATCTGTAGCAGTTAACAGCAAGCCCTAAGTAGTCCAATTATTTTTCCCGGTAAGGCAGCAGAGCAGAGTGCAATGGGACAACGATTTTTAGCCGGACTTCCTTAGTGGTTTTTCTCAACGGGTAAACATCAAGAAATTACACGCACAAAAAATCCCGGTAGAAACCTACCGGGACTATCAGGTTAACACAATGATGCTTACTTTTTTCTGGTTGACACCTTTCTTGGTGTCGGTTTTTTAGCCGATACTTTGTTAGCCATTCCTTTTTTTGCAGGAGCAGCTTTCTTAGCAGCAGCTTTTTTTGCAGGAGCAGCTTTCTTAGCAGCAGCTTTTTTTGCAGGAGCGGCCTTCTTAGCGGCGGCTTTCTTTGCAGGAGCAGCCTTCTTAGCGGCGGCTTTTTTTGCAGGAGCAGCTTTCTTAGCAGCAGCTTTTTTTGCAGGAGCGGCCTTCTTAGCGGCGGCTTTCTTTGCAGGAGCGGCCTTTTTAGCAGCGGCTTTCTTTGCAGGAGCGGCTTTTTTTGCGGCTGCCTTCTTCGGAGCAGCTTTCTTTGCAGTTGCCATACTTATCAATTTAAAGGGGTTAGAAAATAAAAAAGCTCTTTTAAAATATAGCAAAATGCTGAAGGGGGTTAGGCTTCAGCAATATTTACTTCGTTCACAGATATTAATGTTTTGGTACGGGTCTTTCTAAACTGTACTATACCATCTGTCAAAGCATAGATTGTAAAATCTTTACCCATTCCCACATTATCGCCGGGATGATAAACCGTGCCTCTCTGGCGTACGATAATATTACCGGAAATAGCGGGCTGACCTCCGAAGATTTTCACTCCAAGTCTCTTACTATGAGAATCGCGACCGTTCTTTACGCTACCTTCACCTTTTTTATGTGCCATTACTTTTGCTCTATTAAATTGTAATCCTTACAAAGTTAAATAATAATTTGTTCTATCCAAACATTGCTTAAGCAATTGCCTGAATTTTTATTTTGGTCAGCGCCTGACGGTGACCATTCAGTTTTTGATATCCTTTACGACGTTTTTTCTTAAAAACAAGAACTTTGTCACCTTTCAGATGATCCAGAATTTCTGCTTTTACCACGGCCTTAACCGCGCTTCCTACTGAAACGCTGTCGTTATCGCTTATCATCAACACATCGGAAAACTCTACGTTATCCCCGGCTTTACCGTTTAGACGGTGTACATAAAGCTCATCGTTCGCCTGAACTCTGAACTGCTGTCCTGCTATTGTTACAACTGCAAACATGCTCCAAAAATTTTGCGCAAAATTAATAACTTTTCTGGTTACACCAAAACATTTTTTATTATTTTTTATATTTAAGTGTCAGACAAAATTAAAAAGCCAAACGTTAAAATTTTGTGTAATCAAAAATCAGCCATAGTTTTCAATCTACGATGATGAACATTGAAGCCACGTGAGCTTCCCCAAAAAACAATAAGTTTAAGTAAGGCTATTGTTTGTGACCAGCCGGAATATACTCCGTTCTAGCACCATCTGGTTGATTTAAAAGCTTTATTATGCTACTTTGTATTTCAGACCTCATTTTTTCCAGAATGTACGTATCTGTTCTACAATCGGCTCCACCGGGATATCGTTCATACACCTGAAATGTTTTTTAGGGCATTGGTTATAGCCTATTTTACTACAGGGTCTGCATTTCAGATCTTTCACCTCCATAATAACAGACAAGTTATTCACATTCCGGTTCAGGTTGTTGAACCCGTAATAAGGAAACATACCCATCTGCGGAGTGGTATTGCCCCAAAGGGATATGATTTTCTTTTGGAAGGCTGCCGCAATATGCATTAATCCCGTATCGTTCGTCACTACGACTTTTGCCATACGCACGAGATCGGCAGATTCTGCAAGATCAAATTTACCACAGGCGTTATATACTTTCACACTATCTGCCGAGGCGATCATCTGCCCGGCCTCCCTGTCTTCGGGGCCACCCAGCAGGATCAGCGGATAGGGGCACAGCGCTACCAGCTCTTTCCACTTATCTACCGGAAATTTTTTGGTGTAATAAGACCCGCCGATAACACAGGCAACATACCCGGCAGAATGGCTCATCGGTATGTCCGATGACTTTACTGCAGAATCAGGCGGGATAAAGTAATCCAGTCCGTCCCCGTCATTTTTTATGCCCAATTTCCTTACACCTTCAAAATAGCGGTCCACAATGCTTTTATCCGGCATCAGATCCCATTTTAGGTTGACATATAACCATTTGCGGAGGTTAAGCTTATTGAACGTGTACACCGTACAGGGGATGGAACGTTTTACCATTAAAGTACGGAGATTGCGGTGCAGGTCGATAATAAAGTCAAAGCCTAAGGGCCGCAGTTGTTTTATCTTATCGTTCAGATTATCCTGAAGTGTATGCACCACGTCTATATAAGGATTGGCGCGTAGTACCATTTCAAATTTCTGCTTTACAAGAAAATGAATTTCCGCCTGGGGATACTGCCTCCGCAGGCAACGTAATACAGGTGTTGTCAAAACAATATCTCCTATGGAAGAAAAACGGATTACAAGTATCTTCATGAAATTAAAAATGGAGCACCGGGAGCGGTTGCTTACACAAAGGGGCAAAGATATGCTGCTTTCGTTTTAATGTGAGGGTTTTATACCATCTTGATTTGTAGTCCGATTGTTTCACGCAACGATGCAGCGGAGCGCAACGACACAACGATATAGGAATTTAAAAAGGGGACTCGGGGGACAAGGATTACAGAACAGATCCGTTGTCCCCGGAGGCACAAATGAAAAAGGCTGCCCGTGTTTGCCGGACAGCCTTTTTGTGTTTTATTGCTGCATTATGCTCAGCGGTTATTTCTCCAATACTTTAACGTCTATTCTCCTGTTCATTGCCCTGCCTAATTCGGTGGCATTATCGCCTACCGGATGTTCCGAGCCATATCCTTCGGCTTCCATACGGGAAGCTTGTACGCCGAGGCTTTCCAGTTGGCGTTTAACGCTTTCTGCACGCTCTTTACTAAGGGTCAGATTTTTATCGGGATTGCCGGTATTATCTGTATATCCGCCTATTTTTAAACGGACGGTAGGATAGGCTGCCAATATAGAAGCTATGTTTTGCAACTGGGCTTCTGAGCCAGGCTTTAATGTAGTGCCACCGCTTTCAAATTGTAGCCTGTCGAAAGAAATCCAGTTACGGGTTTTGTCATTTTCGTCAATAGTGCCGTTTTCAATAAAATCAACCAGCTTACGCTCTACACCACGCTCTCCTACTTCCAGCTCTTTTCCATCCGCAAGCTTCAGCGCCATTGGGTTACCTACATCCGCTACAAACTCTCCGTCAACCAGCCTGCCGGGTATCAGTACCTCTGCTTCTTCCAATATAGCGACATCTTCCTGCGGAGCATCTGATCCGTGGCCGCTTAGAGATAACAGGGAAGCATTCTGAAGGCGCGTAATATTAGCCGCTCTTTCGGTTTGTATCTTTTCCGCAAAAAGATGCGATAATGTTGGCGCAATAACCAGGCTCACAATGCTCATCAGCTTGATCAATATATTCATTGACGGGCCGGAAGTATCTTTAAAGGGATCGCCCACGGTATCGCCGGTAACAGACGCCTTATGCGGTTCTGATTTTTTATAATAGGTCTGGCCATTGATCTCTACACCTTTTTCAAAAGATTTTTTTGCATTATCCCAGGCGCCACCTGCGTTATTCTGGAAGATTCCCATCAACACACCACTTACTGTAGCACCAGCCAGGAAACCACCCAACACCTCCGGTCCGAAAAGAAAGCCTATTAATAAAGGAGAGATGAGCGCAATAGCACCGGGTATCATCATTTTCCTGATAGAGGCATCTGTAGAGATTGCTACGCACTTTTCGTATTGGGGCTTACCGGTACCTTCCATGATCCCGGGTATTTCCCTGAATTGCCGGCGCACTTCCTCCACCATAGCCATTGCAGCCTGTCCTACGGCTTTTATAGCGAGCGAAGAAAAGATAAAGGGAATCATACCGCCAACGAAAAGGCCGGCCAGTACATCTGCACGATAAATATCAATACCGTCAATTTTAGAAATGCCCACAAAAGCAGCAAATAATGCTAACGAAGTTAAGGCGGCAGATGCAATAGCAAATCCTTTTCCGGTAGCAGCTGTGGTATTTCCAACGGCATCAAGTATGTCTGTTTTTTCACGTACATCGGCAGGCAGCTCACTCATTTCTGCAATACCACCGGCATTATCTGCAATAGGACCGAAAGCATCGATGGCCAGTTGCATAGCTGTGGTGGCCATCATACCGGTAGCAGCGATTGCCACTCCATATAATCCAGCCATTTCATAAGATCCGTAAATACCTCCGGCCAATACCAGTATTGGCAAAAGTGTACTTTCCATACCAACGCTCAATCCCCCGATAATATTAGTCGCATGACCTGTGGCGGACTGACGTACAATGCTTAATACCGGGCGCTTGCCCATGGCAGTAAAATACTCTGTGATGATACTCATTAACGTACCTACTACAAGGCCGACAAAAATAGCACCTATGATGCCCATTTTGGTAAATTCATAATCCCTCAACACCATTTTTTCCGGCATAATAGTGTGCACCAACAGGGCGGATGCTATGGCTGTTAAGACAATAGAGCCGTAGTTACCCATATTCAGCGCTTTCTGCACTTTAGCGGTATTCAACCCGGCTCCTTCTCCTATACGCACAAAGAAAGTGCCTACTATAGATAAGATAATACCTAAACCTGCAATAAGCATAGGCAGTAAAACAGGGGCCAGTCCGTTAAACTGATCACCGACCAGGCTGGTTGTTTCCCTGCCTAATACCATGGTGGCCAGCACTGTAGCTACATAGCTTCCAAACAGATCCGCTCCCATACCGGCCACATCACCCACGTTATCACCAACATTATCGGCAATAGTCGCCGGGTTCCGCGGATCATCTTCAGGTATGCCGGCTTCCACTTTACCCACCAGATCAGCGCCTACATCGGCCGCCTTGGTATATATACCTCCGCCTACACGGGCAAATAAAGCGATACTTTCCGCACCCAGACTGAAGCCGGTAAGGATCTCAATTGTACGTTCCATCTCCACACTGTCTACCGCGGCATCAGGACTAAATATCATTTTCAGTACGATAAATAGGGAGCCTAACCCCAGTACAGCCAGACCGGCTACACCCAGCCCCATAACACTACCGCCGGTAAAGGAAACCTTCAATGCTTTACTTAAGCTGGTACGGGCTGCTTCCGCTGTTCGCACATTGGCCCTGGTGGCAATGCGCATACCTATAAAACCGGCCAAAGCACTGAAAAAAGCACCGATGATAAATGCCAGGGCAATACTCCAATGGGAATTGGCATTTGATGATCCCATTATACCTAATAAAATCGCGGCGATAATAACGAAATAAGCCAGTATCTTATATTCGGCCTTAAGAAAGGCCATTGCTCCGTTAGCAATATAGGCGCTTATCTCTTTCATCCGGGCATTGCCGGAAGGCTGCCCGGTTACCCATCTACCTTTAATTATTGTAAAAAGCAGGGCAATGATACCACAGACAGGTACTAAATAAAATAATGAACTCATACTGGCTATTTAAGTTTTAGATAATGAATATTCGGGTGCAATTTTAGTAATTTTTTCTCGGTACTTTAACAAAAGTAGTCGTATAATCGAAAAAACCATCTCTTTTCAGAGAAAATATGAAAATGTAGGGGAAACCGGTCGCAGTGTAAAGTGTTCTGGTTATTGATCCATGAAGCAGTTTGTATGTTTCCCGCAAAGGGACGAAGAAGTGTTCAACGAGACAAAGATTTTAATGGCCCTTTATCCGGCAGGAAAAGAGTATAAATGTCAAGAGAATGGGTATTGCAGATAGAAATTCTCTGTGAAAGAGCAGTTCCTGACTGAGAGTACAAGATTAATCAACAAGAGAAACAGTCAGACCAATTGCCGGGAAAATATATTACTGTTAAGTTAAGCATATTTTGTTGTTGGTGAAAACATCATAGCCGTGAACTTAAGGAAATTTGCGCTATAAAATACCCCGACAGGGGTATAATTTGAATAACCATCGGTGCAACCGGTGGACAAAATGAACAGTTTTGCTATTGAACCCTTACAGGGTTCAACAAAATAATCGACATTTTTTACCGTGAGTTTCACTCATGGTTATTCAAATTCAAGCCCTCCGGGCTTAGATTGACGGCTATGGTGAAAACACCAACAACGGCGTTCTGTCCTTATTCTTTTGCGTCATTTTATAGCAAGAAAAGCACTACTGATAGTGTTTAAGTAACGGTGTCGAAATAACGTCCACATTTCCAAGCTTGGGAGATACCTCCACCCTGATCGGAATGACGGTTGTTGAGGAAGTTATTTTGACTATTATTATACTAAGCTTACCTGATCAATGACAGTGTGCCCTTATATGTCTCCACATATCCGTCGGGGTAACCTATTCTTATTACATAACCATAGGTACCTATCGGTTGCATTTCACCTTTAAAGCTGCCATCCCAGCCGTCAGAAGGATTATTTGTCCGGAACATGATCGTTCCCCAACGATTAAATATTCTAAAATCGATCAGCTTTTCATCGGTAATATTCCTGATCATGAAGATATCATTCTGCCCATCCCCATTGGGACTGAAAGCATTAGGTATCATTATATTTTGCTTATACTGCCCGGTATGGGTATGCTCAGGCAGTTTATCTTTAATCACTATTCTTTGGGCTACAAGCGTATAAGACAGAGCGCATAGGAACAGAAAAGTTAGTCCGATTTTCTTCATTTTATCCGTAAACTATTTAACACACAGGTAGTAAGACTTATTCTACCGGAAAAAGGTTGGGGATGTTAAATCAAAGGTCAAAAGTCAAAAACTGATGAGTGATGGGATGTGCATGGAATATTACAATTCGTAATTGATTAAAAATCGGTACCGATCGAAATATACCAGCAAAAATCTTTTCTGATGTTCCATGCAGCGTCGAACCTCAGGAAGTAGCCGAATATTTGTGACCTTAAGCCGGTTCCATATCCTATCGCGATTCCATTATCGTTATAGTTAGGGACATAGACCTGGACAATCGGGGGTACCTTATTATCCGGCCAGCGTGCGGTATATTGTCGTTGGAAGTTCTGTTCGAGCGGGAGCAATCCTTCCCAGGCAGAGCCGACATCTACAAATCCTACCACCTGTAAATGCTTTAGTATTGCAGATTGTATCGGTCTTTTAAGCAAGGTACTGAGTATGGGGAACCTCAATTCCGCATTCACCAGGGCATAAGTATTGCCATTACGGGCATTCTGGTTGTATCCCCTGAGATTTGTAGAAAGCGCCTGGAAGGCATAATTATTTTTGTTTGAAGGAGGCAATGCATTACCAAATTTAGGATTAACATCATTGTCTACCCCACCTACAAAATAGATGATCTGTTGCGTACCGCCCGAATGTGCCCCCGCTACACGAATAGCAGCAATAAAATTTTTGTATATTTTATGATAGTATCTTAAATCCATGCCCAGGTTATAGAATCCGCCATTCTTCGTAACCCGGAATGTATCTCCCACGCTATAGTATTCATTGTCGGTATGCAGTTTGTACATATATTCGGCAAACAGCTTATAGCGCAACCCATTCCATATATTCAATGTCGGGTTGCGGGCGTCGTCATATACAAACTCCATGCGGCTCATTGTCCAATAGTCGTTGGTGGTAGGTAAACCCAGCCCCCACTGGTCTCTTACTTTAATCACCATCCTGTCCTGCCGCAGGCCCCAATAAAGCCGGAAACTTTTTACTTTATCCAAAGGGTAGCTTGCATTTGCCTGTAAGATACTTGTAACCGATTTACCCGGCTCTGAGAGGATCCTCCCGGGAGTAATAAAATCATAAGTGAATTTATTTTCCTGCCTCATAAACACCAGCCCCCAGTCTACACGCCTGCGAAAGTTCTCAAACTGGGCAAAATAACTAAGTCCTGAAAAGTTTATCGGCAACCGTACACCTCCGGTAAACCTGTAATCCTCCATTTTATCGAAAAGGCTGGCCATAAGCATTCCGCCTATTGTGGGGTTTGCAAACCTGCCGCCCGAATTACCATAAGACTGGTAGCGGTTAAAAATTACACTATTATCAATCTTCAGGCTGAAAAAGTCCGGAGTAAAGGAAAGCCGGTAAGGCTGCGAACGCATTTCAATATAAGTACTATCTACATATAAGATGCGTTTCCCGCTTACAGCCGTTTCACGAACAGAGGTATCCGTTGTGCCAGATACCAGGGTATTCAGGAGCGTATCTGCAGGTCTGTTCAATGTAAGCATATCTGCAAGCTGGTTCGATTCCGCATCCGGCTCTACACTGGCCGAATCCGATTGTTTCGATCTTCTCCTTCTCACAAATTCGCTCTGGAAGGTCTCTCCTGTTTCTACTTTAAACGGATCAGGGGGCAGGGGTTCTTTTCTTTCCTCTGCTGGTGCGGATGCAGACGGCGCATACAGGTTTGATTTCCGGGTTCCTACACCATCGACGAATGTGATGGGCAATAATTTTTTGGGCACAAAGCTACCCTCCGGCTTCGGTATCCGGATCGCTTCGAAAAGCACATCGTAAACATTACCATTACGTATTACAGATGCCACCTTACCACTCGCGGGGTTATACTGCTGGTATATAATACCCCGCCCAAAGTTGGTAACAGGTACCGAATAAGCAGAGTCGCGATTACGGGCATCCCGGGCAAAAAGCACAACATACCTATTCCTTATGCCATTCTGATCTGAGAGATAAGCAAAATGATCGCTTCCGTAGGGTATAGCCTCACTTATTTCCCCTTTCTGTGCCCTGGTAAGCTGCAACAGGTCGTAGCTTTTGGTCGTACTATTATAGAAAAAGGCATTCATTCCACCGGAAGGCAATTCGTTCGGAAGCGGCTTAATATTCAGATAAGGCAATGGCCGGTTACTTATAAAAATAACACCTTTCCTGGCCCCTCCGCTGACGAACACAGGGTTTTTGTCATCCCAGGCATCATCAGTCAATTGGTTCACTCTTCCTCCTTTCATCCTGTATTCGAACAGATCACTTTGCCCTCTTTTTATCGCGGATAAAATGAGGACGTCATCGTCTTCCATAAAAGTAAAGCCGGTGATACGGTCAAACCGGCTGGGAGGTATACGGAAATTCTCAAGTTTTGCTTTTACAGAGTTAAACACTCTTATCCGCAACTTATCCCTGTTTTTAAAGATCACCCCAAGTTTAAAACCTGTATTATTCCAGGAGAGCAACGGATAATCGGGGTCATCATATTCATTAAAATTTTTCACTCCTCCTGATAATATAACAGATCTTTCTTTTTTAAGCACACCATCTACTACTTGCGTCTGTTCCAGTATAACCTGGTATTCGCCATGTTGCCACTGGACATAAGCCACATCACTTCCGCGTGGCGAAACCGTTATATTCCGGATACGGCGTTCTTCATTATCTTTAACCGGGATACGGGTAAGGATATTGGTTGTATCAAAATCATCAAATACCTGGTCTTCGAATTCGTATCTGTTCCTATAAAAAACAACGGCCGAATCGCAGGTTGCTTTCAGCTTCTGCTCAATGCTTAACATTAACGCTTTATTCAGACTGCTTTTAAGCTGGGTGAGGTATAATAAGTTCCTTACATTGTTTTCTCCATACTTTACCGCAATATATTTCCAAAAAGCTTTACCGGCGAGCCGCGGATTGTATTCGGCTATATTTTCGAAGTGAACTTTCCCTTCCGGGGTCAGGATATTCTTCCAGTCATTATCATCATTGCTCGTCCATCCATCCACCACATAATCCACATAGCCTGTGGTCACCCATTTCGGCAGACTCAGCAGTACGGCATTCCGCACCATCTCCCTGAAGTTCTCTCCAAACATAAGTCGCTCCATTACTACCTGTGCCATACCCTGCCTCAGTTGCCTTTTCAGGTCAGCATGTACACCGGTAAAATAAAGTACCAGCTTATCCCCTACAAGATTTACTGTTCCGGCAGGGTTATTATTCTGTAGAAATAAGCCGCTGTTCAGTCCTATATTATTTTGTTCATAGTCATCGTGAGAGTTATACAATATAATATTAAGTCGCTCCGGGAAAAGCCCGCCCAGCCGGCGTTCAATTGCCGTCACATCCTGCTCGGCCTGTTCAGCCACATATCGCGCCAGCTCCCTGCCCGACCTGTCGTAATGATAAATTTTGAAATGATCCGCATCATAATACTTCCAGTCGAAACGACGGTATTGTACGCGATTCTGCCCAAATACCTCAACATTGGTCTGGGCAATACTATACCCCTCCTGCAAAAAGAAAAATGCCAGCAGGCACAGGCGATATATAATAACAATGCACTTATTCATTGAACGATAAGCCTCCCGTTTTTTATAAATTCCGTGTAATTTACGTGTAAATTTAGATCAATATTTATATTGCAACGAAAATGTAACATCAATCCGTATTCATATGTACTTAGTCCCCTGTTTAAATTTTGTCCTGAAAAATTTTACAGCACGCAGATTTCTGTGTTTTATGCATATGAAAATAAGAGGCCTATTTGCATAATCTGCAGGGCCTTATCATTACTGATAACAATTTTTATACCGTCTTTTAAATCTTATTTTCGAAAAAATAGTGTCAGACCATCTTCATCACGGGATATTTCATTTTTTGATTTCATTTCAGATAAAGAAGTTTCTCATAAAAAGAAAATTATTGTTTTATATTAGCAGCAAAAAATTTCAATTATGGATTCCACGAACCAATTCCACGACGAGCATATTGAAGATTTTGCACCGGCCAAAAAGCTGCCGGACATGCTTAATGTGCTGACCATACTCACCTTTATAGGTTGTGTATTAGGACTAATCTCTGCAGTGTACGGCTTTTTTGCCACCTGCAGCCAGGTAGAAAAATTAAATGAAATGGACATATCGGGCGGCAATGCTATGGCCGAATTTATGACCGCGGCGGCAGAAAGCGCACAAAAACAATGTGAGCAGCGTGTACCTCTGCTCGTCATCAACATTATCGGTATCGTATTGTGCCTGGCAGGAGCATTACAAATGCGAAAATTAAAAAAGATCGGATTTTTTGTTTATTCAGCAGGTGAGCTTCTGGCGCCTATTGCCATCACACTTATTATCGGTGGTACATTCGGCTTTATGTCTGTAGTTGGCTTACTTATCCCGGTTTTGTTTGTCATATTATATGCCACACAGTTAAAGCATCTGAAATAATCAATACCTAATTACTAACTGTAAACCATTCCGGGAAGTAGCCGGAAAAAACATAAGCAGTTAGTAAAAGGGGGTTGTCTAAAAATATTTCACGCAAAGTGAACGAAGAAAACTACGAAACAAAGATTGATATTAAATATTTTACGTAGTGACCTTTGTAGTCTTTGCTTCTTTGTGTGAGATTTATACACTTTTTAGACCGCCTCTTTCTTTAAAATATGAGGGAAACAAAAAGGTGTGATCAACACAGGGAAAACCTGTACGGATCACACTTTTTATATCCATCCCTTAATCTTTATTTCTTACAAACTCCACATTAGCCTGTACCCTGACCTCATCGCTCACGACAAGTCCCCCAGCTTCCGTTAGCTGGTGCCACGACAGGCCGAAATCTTTCCGGTTAATCTTTCCACTCACCTCGAATCCGGTTCGCAACATACCGAACGGATCGGTAATAACGCCGCTATGACTCACCTTTAACCGAACAGGCTTCGTAACACCTTTCAGGGTCAGATCGCCGTCAAGCACATATTCGTCGCTACTTTCTTTAGTCAGACGGCTTCCTTTAAAAAGGATTTGCGGGTAAGAAGCCGCATCAAAAAAATCCGCACTTTTCAGATGGCCGTCTCTTTGCTCGTTTTTTGTGGTAATGGAATCTAGATCTGCCGTAAAGCTGACCTGGCCCGTCGTAAAATCATCATCCTGTGTTTCTACTGAAGCATCAAATTTGGTAAACTCGCCCGATACTGTCGAAATCATCATATGCTTCACCTTAAACTGAACCTCGGAGTGTGATGGATCCAGTGACCAATGTGTTGTTGCCATAAAAGTTTTTTTTAAATAAAAAGTTGAATAAAAAATGAGTAATGCATAAAATAAAGGTCAAAATTAATGTACATACAATATTTGAGGTGTTAATTTAATACTATAACTGCATAAAGGAAAAATGTTACTTACCAACAATGAGCATGAAGGCGGTGATGGCACTACCCACGGTAAAAAATGTTTATGGGCAGACGATATGATTGCACCGCCCGCGCCGGGAAAATATTACAGAAAGCACATACATAAATGCCCATGAGAAGTAAATATAGCGCTCTAAGAATAGCCTGCGAAAATTAAAAAGCTTCGCATAGCGCCGGCAGATATCCATTAGTTTCGCTATGCCGTTCTATTTATTGGTTTATTGATAACTCTTTACAATATCTTTAAGCTCATTCAGCTTTAACAGTGCTTCCACCGGGCTCAGGGTATTGATGTCGACAGTGGTTAGCTGTGCCTGTATCTTCCGGAGGTCTTCGCCCAGGCCGTCAAAAATATTAAGTTGAAAATTTTGCACAGGGATCTTTTTTATCTTTTCCACTTCCGGGCTCTCAGCATGCTTTTCTTCCAGCAGGGCGAGTATTTCATTGGCCCGGTCCGTCAGGGAAGCGGGCATACCGGCCATTCTTGCTACCTGTATACCGAAGCTGTGCCGGCTGCCACCCCTTGCCAGCTTGCGGAGGAAGATTACTTTATTGCCTGTTTCCTTATGGGTAATATGGAAATTTTTCACCCTGCCCAGCTTATGCTCCAGTTCATTCAGTTCGTGGTAGTGGGTAGCAAACAATGTCTTCGGCTTGTGCACATGATTATGAATATACTCCACGATAGACCATGCAATGGAAATGCCGTCATAAGTACTGGTTCCCCTGCCTATTTCGTCCAGCAATATAAGGCTGCGACTGCTAAGGTTATTGATAATGCTAGCCGTTTCATTCATCTCCACCATAAAGGTAGATTCCCCGCCACTCAGATTGTCCGAAGCGCCCACGCGGGTAAATATTTTGTCGGTCAGCCCGATGGTCGCTTTGGTTGCAGGCACATAGCTGCCGATATGTGCCATGAGCGTGATCAGCGCTGTTTGCCTTAATAAAGCCGATTTACCACTCATGTTAGGCCCCGTCAGAATAATCACCTGCTGCTCTTCCTGATCCAACTGTATATCATTGGCCACATAAGTCTCGCCCGGTGCCAGATGTTGTTCTATAACGGGATGACGCCCGTCTTCGATCAGTAAAATATTCTGTTCACTGATCACCGGCTTACAGTAATTAAACTGCACGGCATTATAGGCAAAAGACAGCAGACAATCTATCCGTGCCACAGCCTGTGCATTTCGTTGCATTTCGCCTAAACCGGATTGTATGGTATCCATAAGTTCGTTATATAGCGCCATTTCTAAAGTCGCTATTTTCTCTTCCGCACCCAGTATTTTTTCTTCATATTCTTTCAGCTCGGGTGTAATATATCTTTCTGCACTTGTGAGTGTCTGCTTGCGTACCCACTCTGCCGGCACTTTGTCTTTATGCGTATGTGTTACCTCAAGATAATAGCCAAACACATTATTAAATGCTACTTTCAGAGAGGGAATACCCGTCTTCCGGCTTTCTTTCTGCTGTATCTGCAACAGGTATTCTTTACCGTTGTATGCAATATCACGCAGCTGGTCGAGCTCGCTGCTTACTCCTTTTCGTATGGCGCCTCCTTTATGCACCGATACAGGGGCGTCTTCATTGAGGTAGCGGCTAATGGTCTCCTGTAGTTCCGTACAGGGATTAATGCTCCCGGCAAGGGCAATAAGAGATTCGCTTCCCGATGCCATAGCTACATTTTTGATCTCCTCGCAATGCTTCAGGCTTTTTCCTAATTGTATAATTTCCCTGGGGTTGATCTTTTTCAGCGGAATTTTAGCGGCCAGCCTTTCCATGTCGGCAATCTGCTTCAGGCCTTTCCTGTATGTATCCGCAATATCCTGCTCTTTAATAAAAAGAGTTACCCAGTTCAGCCGCTCCTCAATCTGGTGTTTGTCGCTCAGCGGGAAAATCATCCAGCGCTTCAGCATACGTGCGCCCATAGGTGTGACGGTATGATCTATTGCAGCCAATAAGGTATAGCCGTTTTCAGACGGACTGTGCATCAGCTCTAAATTGCGTATGGTAAAGCGGTCCATCCATAAAAATTCGGAAGATGTAATACGCTGGAGGGAGCTGACATGCTGTATATTAGGGTGCTCGGTTTCTTTCAGATAATGCAGCGCCGCACCGGCTGCAATGGTAGCTGCTGTCCAGTCTTCAATGCCAAAGCCTTTGAGCGATTGGGTGTTGAAGTGCCGCATCATGGTTTCATAGCCGAAATGGTACTGGAATATCCAGTCTTCCATAGCAAATGTATAGTAGCGCTGATCCAGGTGCTCACGGAAAAACTTCTGTTTGGCTTTGGACACAAGTACTTCTGAAGGCTGGAAGCTTTGCAGCAGCTTATCCATATATTCGAGATTACCCTGTGCTACAAAAAATTCCCCGGTGGAAATATCAAGGAAGGCGACACCATGCTCCTTGTCATCCAGGTATAAAGCAGCAAGGAAATTATTATTTTTATTTTCCAGCAGTTTGTCATTAAGCGACACTCCGGGTGTAACAATTTCCGTAACGCCTCTTTTAACGATACCTTTTACCGACTTCGGGTCTTCCAGCTGATCGCATATAGCAACACGATAACCGGCCTTCACTAATTTATGCAGGTAGGCATCTAAAGAATGGTGCGGGAAGCCCGCCAGCTCAATATGAGAAGCAGAACCATTAGCCCGTTTGGTAAGCGTAATACCTAATACCCTTGAAGCAATAATGGCGTCTTCCCGGAACGTTTCATAAAAATCGCCGACACGAAAAAGCAGCACGGCATCGGGATACCGGCTCTTTATCGCATTATGCTGTTTCATCAATGGGGTTTCTTCTGCTGATTTCTTTGCCATATTCAGGACAAAAATAACCCTGTTTTTACAATCTTCGAAGTAACAAGACTAAAAGTTGCTGACATCGGGGCTGATAATGTGGATTAAAATATAAGAAGGCTATGGAATTGACAGAGCATACAAATAATTTTCACCAAAAAAATCAGACGAAATATATCGTACAGGTACTAACGCTCTTCCCTTAATTCATCAGCCCCAGATCCATAGCTGCCTTGATCAGCCCTATAGCATTTTTCACTTCCAGCTTCTGAATAAGGTTATGCCGATGACTTTCAACGGTGCGCAAACTGATAAATAACCGGTCGGCAATCTGCTGGTTGGTATATTCCATAGCAATGAGACGAAGCACATCCATTTCCCTTGCTGTTAATTTTTTGCTTTTGGACACAGGTTGCGGTGTTTTACGCAATACAGATTCCAGCAACCGCTCCTTCAATACCGGCTCCAGGAAAAGCCGGCCTTCATAAACGGCAAATATGGCCTTTAATAAAGTATGCTTATCTGTTGTATTTTTCAGCAAATAGCCACAGCATCCCTCTTTCATCATATCCTGTATAATGCCGGGCGATTCCACGCCGCTAAGGATCAGTATACGCAGTGTCGGATAAGAGCGCAGCAACTCAATGGCTAGCTCTTGTCCGGTTTTGTCGGGTAGCTGTAAATCCAGGAGCAGTATGTCCGGCAGGTTATGTCTTATGCCGGTCAGTAGTTCCCTTCCTGTCTTATAGATCCCGGCCACTTCAATTTCCTCATGGATCGATAAGGCATTGCTTAATCCGTCGATGACCATAGGATGATCGTCTGCTAAAGCTACTTTTATCGGCATATTCATCAAGAATTGTTTTTATAATATTTCTATTGGCGACAATGTTCAGTAACACTATCACAATAACTTCCCGATTCCAAAGCTTGGGAGATGTCTCCACAAAGTCTACCCTGAGTACGACCGAAGGGGTCGACATGACGATACTTACTTCGGACACAGCTCAGTACAGGTGAAGAGGTTATTTTGACTACTATAACTTATGCATCATCTAAGTTATATACTTTTCTTCAAACTCTAAATATATCGTCGTTTTTGCTCTTGGGTTGGCAGCTATATCTATTGTTCCCTGGCATTCCGCTACTCTGGCATATACATTTTTTAAGCCAATACCCGTCGCTTCCTTAGCCTGTTTCATACCAATGCCATTGTCCTCAACGGTAATGCCCAGAATACCTTCCTGAAAGCTTACCTGCACCAGGAGCTGCGTGGCCCGCGCATGTTTAAGCGTATTCTGTATCAGCTCCTGTACGATCCTATATATGGAAAGCGTGGCCCGGTCATTTAAAGCAGGTAATGTACCATAGGTCTGATAGTCCACCTCCATACCGGATGTCCGTTCTGTTTTGGTGCACAAAACGGACAAGGCATTCAAAAGCCCCTGCTGCAATAAAGCTTCCGGTATAAGGCTATGGGCTGTTGTGCGCAGATCCTGGGTTGCTTCTTCCAGTTGTTCCGCTATATGCTCCAGGCTGAGGTTTTTATAATCGGAGCAGGTTGTAACTATTTCCTGCATGGTATTGATATTAAGCCTGATAGCCAGCAGCTGGCTCACAATACCGTCATGTAATTCTTTTCCTATACGGGTACGTTCTTTCTGTTCCGCCTCCATACTCGCTTTTAGCAGATTAATCTCCTGCTGTTGCTGTAAATACAGCAGGGATGCCTTTTGCTTGTTCTTATTATTCTGGTAAAAGGCCAGGAAAAGGGCCCCCAGCAGGAACGTACTGATCGCAATACCTCCCAGCCAAAAGTTTTTTTCCTTTATCTTGCCTTCTTTTTGTAGCAATGCGGCATGTTGTTCCGAAAGTTGCTTGTCTTTTTCCGCTGGTCTGTATTGTGCCTCTATCTGTGTAATTCTGGCTGCATTTTCCTTTCCCAGCTGGCTATCCCTGATCTCTGTATACAGGTTTTTATATAACAGCGCTTTCCTGTATTGTTTTAATTGGGCATAGACTTCAGACAGGCCAAGATATGCATTAATAATATTGTCCTGTTTACCTTTTTCCTGAGCCAGCTGTAAGCCTTCCAGAAAGTGTTGCTCTGCTTCATGGTATTTACCCATTTTCAGGCAGATCATTCCCATATTATAGGATGCTTCAATAATATGGTCGAAGTTACCGGTTGTTTTTGCCAGTGTATATCCTTTTAATGCGTAGGGATAAGCCGTCGCTATGGAATCCTGACTGCTTAATACTGCTGCGATCATGGAAGTGAGCTGATACACTGCTTTGTATTGTATCTGATCAGCGATGCTCAGAGCCCGGTAGAGATATTCTTTTGCCTTCTCATATTGCCCGTTATCATAATAGACCACGCCAATATTACTTAACTGGGTAAGTGCAGCAGCGGTATCTTTAAATTGCCATGAAAGCTTTTCGGCCAGCATAAACCGTTCTATTGCTTTTTCATATGCACCGATCCTGCTTTGTATAGTGGCTAATGCGGAGGTAGCCAGTATGAAGGTAGCATAATTGGTTGCATTAATAAAACGTATAT
>JBEBVI010000013.1:0-25515 GCA_040392805.1 Taibaiella helva | reverse complement strand
TTAAAACCAAAGATCGAAATCAGAAAGATGAATAAGCCATGGCCTAAACTTTTTCAGCAAACCCTAATTGGTTATACACCGCTACGCTACATGGGCATTTTGTCATCGATTGCGGCCGACTGTTACGCTCTGCTAGCGGTATCATCTAATACAAATTCTTGTTTTAGATGAAAATCAATGTACAAAACTATCCAACAGAAAGTATAATAGCATTATAACAGGCAATAATAAACAGCACAGCATTACATATTGATGTAATGCATAAGGGATTGGTATCTCTCCAGCATACTCTCGTGGGCGCTCAGTTCGGCAAATACTTCCTTTACATTATATTCATAACGGTCGAAAGAAGCTAATAATGCCTGCAGATCACGTGTATTTGTTTTTAGCACAACCCGGATTTTCCCGGTTTCAATATCAGAAAAGATCTGCACATTGGTTACTATAACATCGCTGTTCTCACATATCCTTGCCACTTCCGAAAGGCTATAGTCCACGGGTTTCATTTCCAGCACAACGATCCCACCGGGTTTATCAATACCGCTATTCCCGATCAGAAAATCAAACAGCCCGGAACGGGTCACCGAACCCAGGTAGCGGTTGCCTTCTTCCTCTATCACCGGCAGAAGATCTATATCCTGTTGCGCAAGGATCCTTGCCGCCTCATAGGGGTGTGTATGAGCGTACACTATAGGGCGAAAGTATAAAAAAGGTGCCGTTGCCAGGGAATCATCCGGTTGGGTCCACTCCTGGAGGTCAACTTCTTTTATCAAAGCAATATAATGGCCATTCTCGTCTACAACCGGTAAATTCGACAGCGAAAATTCCTGCAGTAAATCCAACGCTGCCACACCATTGTCTTCCGGTCTGAGCACCGGTATATCTGAGGTTATAATCTGTTGTATAATCATGGCACAAAAATTTTTCGTTTATTTCTTTATTTACCGGTACAAATATTATTCCGATCCTGCATATACAGAAATAAAAATAACCAATGCCTTAATAGAAAGCCGGTATTTAAGCGGATCTATGCCGTTCCAGGAATTCGGAAAGGATCTTATTAAACTCACCCGGCACTTCCATCATCGGCGCATGTCCGCAATGATCGATCCAGTGCAATTCCGAATTGGGCAATAATTTTTTGAACTCTTCCGCTACCAGCGGTGGTGTAATGGTATCATTTTTACCCCATATCAGGCAGGTGGGCACTTTAATGTCCCGCAACTCATCGCTCAGGTTATTACGTATGGCCGATTTGGCCAATGCAATGATCTTGATGGCCTTGAACCTGTTATTTACTATGGAATAGACTTCATCCACCAGCTCTTTGGTAGCTACCGAGGGATCGTAAAAAGTTAATTCTGTTTTTTTCCTGATAAAATCATAATCTCCGCGCTTCGGATACGTTTCGCCCATTCCATTCTCAAAAAGGCCGGAGCTGCCCGTAAGTGTCAGTGTTTTTACTTTATCCTGGTTGCTTAAAGTGTAGATCAGCCCGATATGCCCTCCTAAAGAGTTACCCATCAGGTGCACTTTATCAAACTGGCGCATTTCAATAAACTTCTGCACATACTTTGCCAATGCCCCTACGCCTGTGTCCAATCCGAGGTCAAAAAGCGGAAGCATGGGAATAATTACTTTGTATTTAGCTTTAAAATGATCAAAAAGATCCTTAAAATTGCTCAATGCACCAAACAACCCGTGTAGGAGTACAAGGGGCTCACCCTCACCTTCTTCTACAAACTTGAATTTCCCAATTGATTTTATTTCTGATTCCATATACGAATACGAGTTGGCTGCTAAAATAATGCTATTCTGTTAGGTCTGTATTATTTTTCCGGAAAAAATTTATAAGTCTATACTGACATTTACCCATTCCTTATCAAAATGTGCGTTATATTTTTCATAAAATGATATTGCGGGCTGGTTCCATTCCAGTACCTGCCAGGTAATACCGTTGTATTTTTTTTCCTGTGCAAGCTGTATTAATTCATCCATAAGCATACCGCCTATTCCTCTGCCGCGCCACCGATGATTTACAATAATATCTTCCAGATACATTCTCTGGCCTTTCCAGGTTGAATATCTTATATAATATAATGCCATACCCACTATTTCTTCAGGTCCCTCTTCTTCCGCTACCGCCACCAATCCCCACCATACGGGCCGAACGCCAAAGCCGCTTTCCACAAAGTGTTCTATGGATACGGTAACCTGTTCGGGGGCTTTTTCGTATTCGGCCAGCTCTTTGATCAGACACATCATTCCGTTGGCATCTTCCTTTCGTGCCGGTCTTATGTTTATTGTTAGGCTTGTTTCATTATTCATGTTATTGATATGCTTTTCTCCAGAATCAGTATAAGAAGCGCTGTTATATAGACTTTAACCACATTCGCCGTCTTCGTAGTGGGCGCTGATGCTCTGTAATTTGGGAGATTCCTCCACTCCGCTATTGCCCCGGTCGGAAGGACGTTGGAAGGGGTTCTTTATACTATAACGGTACAAATCTACCTCCTTTATGTTTATTTTTAATTGAGAGAAAGAATATTTATACAATGTAAAACTTGTCCTGTTTATATAATATGCTATTTTTACAGCCAATGTAAAGTACGCTAAAAATCCAATATTTTGTCGAAAACAAATTATCGAAATTTGGTTGACGAAGATTTGATACACCGGATTGCCTCTAAGCAAGACCAGGATGCTTTCAATGTTTTATATCAACGATACGGCCATCTGGCATTAGGTGTCTGCCTTAAATATTTTAAGGCCAGAGAACCTGCGCGGGATGCAGTGCAATCTGTATTCCTGCAGATATGGACCACTGCGCACCAGTATCAGATCCGGAAATTCAGACCCTGGTTTTACACAGTATTGCGCAATCATTGCCTGATGGAGCTCCGCAGGAATGATCCGAACCAGAAAATAGTTGCCGAATGGGATCTGGAGATTATGGAATCGGAAAACAATCTGCATCATAAGTTAAATGAAGAACAATTACTGATCCATCTGAACCTGTGCCTGCGCAATCTGAATACGGAACAGAAAACGTGCATCACGCATTTCTACCTGGATCAGAAAAGTTATAAGGAAACGGCGGCATTAACCGGCATGTCTGATAAAGAAGTAAAAAGTCATATACAAAACGGAAGAAGGAATCTTAAAAACTGCTTACGACAAAGGATCGGTTAAAAGGGAGCGAATATGGATAGTGATGATCAATTATTAAAAATATTAGAGAACAGCGCCTGTCTCAGTAAAAGCCAGGTATTGGGCTATATACAGCATACCTTATACCCGGAAGAGCTGCGTGCCGTAGAGCTGCACCTGAGCAGTTGTATGCTCTGCAGTGATGCTATAGACGGGCTGCAGGCAGAAGCGGATGTGCATAACTTATTATCCGGTCTTCCCGTACCGGTACTGCCGGCAGCACCGGTACGGGAAAAAAATACAGAAACGCCTTCCTCTTCTTTAAAAGCAGAAAAAAACACCACTAAGGAGACCCGCGTACCAGCAAAAGAGGATAATACATTCATTAAAGATACCCGGCAAAAGAAAAAATCTCATTGGCCGCGCAATGTTGCTGTTGCAGCCGTCTTATTACTGGGGTTCAGCATACTGTGGTATATAGAGTTCCGGCCAAAGGAAAATGAATCTCCGGCTATCGCTCAAGTGCTGCCCGAAACGGATAGCTCTTTAAAGGATATGGCGCCTGTCAGGGAGAACAAAGCCGTTCAAAAAGCTAAAGCTACCACTACCACAGATACGGCGTACCGGAAAATAGCCCAGGTGAATCCCGGAAGCCAAAATAACAAAGATTCCGGCAGAAAGGCTAAAGCAGCGGAACCTGCTCCGGCCGGGCAGCTTGCTCAGAATAAAACAGATTCCGGCGCTGCCACCGAAAAAAAGGCGGCTGCTGAGCGCCAGCCGGTGGCAATGATGGCAACAGTGCCCAAGCAGGAAATAAAAGAAGAAGAAAAAAATACGGAAAAGAAAAAAGACAGCAATGTTTCCGACAGTGAAGCCGACTCTGAAAGTGCCGTAAAAGATGCTAAGAATCCGAAAGAGAACAACCTGGATGATTTTAACAGCGGCATGAAGCTGTACCAGCAAAAGCAATATGCCAGTGCCCTGCTTTACTTCCAAGCTGTGGAATCAGATAAAAGCAACAGCAGGTATTGGGATGCCGTGTATTACTCTGCACTATGCAACAAATATCTGAACAAGACCAGAAGGGCAAAGAAATTATTTGAACGTATTGTGAGTGAAAATGCACCGAACAAGAAGGCGGCGCAAAAGGAGTTAGACAATATGCAAAAATGATTGCTTTTGGAGTGTACTGATGGTAATTCAGAACGTCTGATTGTTTCTCACAACAAGTTCAAAAAATAATGGTTGCACCGTTGCAGGAAACCGTTCTGATCTATTTATTATAAAAATTCATTGTACGCTCAATACCTATCGTACCAAAGCTTTCAATGACTTCAACCGATTTAAGTATCTTATCTTTCACTGCAGGAAGCTCTTCCGGCCGCCATTTGCCTAATACAAAGTCTATCTGCCGGCCTTTGGGATAATCGCTTCCTATCCCGAATCTCAGGCGGGGATAGGCTGTGGTATTCAATACCGCCTGTATATCTTTCAGTCCGTTATGTCCGGCGTGGGAGCCCGTTCCCCTTACCCGTATTGTATCGATAGGCAGTGCTAGGTCATCTACCAGTACAAGAATATTTTCTATTGTGATTTTTTCCTTATCCATCCAGTATTTTACCGCTTTGCCGCTCAGGTTCATATAGGTAGTGGGTTTAATAACAATGAACTGCTTTCCTTTCCATTTTACCTCTGCAACAGCTGCAAAGCGATCTACGCGAAAGAATCCGCCATGTTTAATGACAAAAGCGTCTGCAATATCGAAGCCGATATTGTGCCGGGTGGCATCATATTCAGCTCCTATATTCCCCAAACCTACAATTAAGTACTTCATTTCAATAGATTATGCCGGCAAAGGTAAATTAAGATTTGAGATTTGAGATTTGGGGCTTAAAACCTTCCGGGGTTGACAAAAAAATCGTAATTATCAATTTGTAATTGACATCATGCCTTTTGGACATGAATATTTAAATCCTTATTTTGCCCTGCTTTTTCACAAAAATTTACCGGATGGTGCATCAAACTACCCAGACAAAACATCCTAAAGGGCTGCCCTTTTTATTTTTTACCGAAATGTGGGAACGTTTCGGTTATTATTTAATGCTCGGCATTTTCGTATTGTATATGATTGATGCCGATAAAGGGGGCTTATCTTTCCCTGATGCCACAGCCGATGATATTTTCGGAACTTTTATTGCTTTTACCTATCTCACACCGTTTCTAGGTGGCTTCCTTGCCGATCGTAAATTAGGGTATATCAATTCCGTTTATCTTGGCGGGTCGCTGATGGGCTTAGGCTATATCGGATTGGCTGTTCCGGGGCTGGCAAGCTTTTATACATCCATTGCGCTGATTATTGTCGGTAACGGTTTTTTTAAGCCAAGCATTTCTACCCTGCTGGGTAATCTGTACTCTGAAGAACCTTACAGGGATAAAAAGGATGCCGGTTATAATATTTTCTATATGGGCATCAATATAGGCGCCTTCGTATGCAATATAATTGCGGCGTTCATGCGTAATAAAATAGTCTGGCATGCGGCATTCATCACTGCAGGTCTTGGTATGTTCGTTGGCCTGGTCGTGTTTACCATCGGTTTGAGGCATTACCGGCATGTCAATACGTTGAAACCGGCTGTTGAAGGAGATATGGGCATCGGGAAGCTGCTTTCCGTGGTTTTCCTGCCGGCGATCGCTGCGGGTATACTGGGGTGGATGATACCGGGTAATATATTGGGAAGCGATAGTACGGATGCCTTTATTTTTGCTACTATTCCGGTTATCGGCTTTTTCCTGTGGCTATATATCAAAGCGAACAGTGATGACAAGCGGCCTATTGCTGCGCTGCTGGCTATATTTGCGGTAAGCGTCATGTTCTGGGCGGTATTCAAGCAAAACGGCACTGCGCTGACCCGGTGGGCCAAGTTCTATACAGACCGGCAACTGCCGGAAAGCATGGAAAATGTTGCCGGCAAGCTCTACTTAGCAGAGAAAATACCTTCTTCTATAGAGCTGGTCACAAAATATGACGAACAGTTCCGGGTGGAAAAAGACGATCTGGGCAATGTTATTAAAACAGAAGACCGGGATATTTATTTCCGGAACATAAAACCGGATAAGATACCGCAGGATGACAGCCCGATATACCTGATGAATACGGAGCTCTTCCAATCGGTAAATCCTGCATGGGTAATCATACTGACACCACTTGTCGTAGCCTTTTTTGCCCTGCTTCGTAAAAGGAACAGGGAGCCTAGCACGCCTTCTAAAATTGCGTGGGGACTGCTCATATCTGCATTATCCACGCTGGTTATGGTAGCAGCGGTGTATATTGGCAGCAATGGGGCGGTCAAGGTATCCCCGCTATGGCTTATTGGCTGCTATGGCGTTATTACAGTGGGTGAATTATTCCTTAGTCCTATGGGGCTTTCACTTGTTTCCAAATTAAGCCCGCCGCGGCTTACCGCGCTGATGATGGGTGGCTTTTTCCTTTCCACATCTATTGGTAACAAGCTTTCGGGTATCCTGGCCAGCACATGGTATAGTTATGATAATAAAGCTTATTTCTTCCTGTTTAACTGCGTCCTTTTGCTGATCTCTGCAGTCATGGGCTTCCTACTTCTGAAATGGCTTAACCGGATTATGAGGGAGAAAGGGGTGAAGTAAAACCCTTTATTTTACGGGAATGGGTAATAGATGTGAGGGGTGATTATTGAGGGTAATTTCGGAAGGTTTTTACAGTTCTTATCGAAAAATAACTATCTTTCGGCACATTTTTAAAAATACACAAAAGTATACATCATATATTAAATGTCTCAGAATACTACTACGCCTGACTTTTTTAAAAGCAAGGTTTTAGGTCACCCTTCCGGATTATTCGTATTATTTTTTACAGAAATGTGGGAGCGCTTTTCGTTTTACGGGATGCGTGTCCTGTTGATCAATTTCCTGACCATGGCCATTGTAGGGAGCAATCCCGGCTGGGGCTGGTCGGCAGAAAATGCAGGGGCACTTTTCGGTACTTATGCCGGTCTACTGTATATCACCCCCATTGCCGGTGGTATTATAGCGGACCGTTATACGGGTTACCGCTGGGCGGTGGTCATAGGCGCTCTGATCATGACTTTGGGACATGCAGCCATGGCGCTGGAAACGGAGTTCTCGCTGTATTCAGGCTTAGCGCTGCTGGTTATCGGAACCGGTTTTTTCAAGCCTAATATTACTTCCATCATATCAGAAATGTATAAGGATCTGCCGGAGAAAAAAGATGGGGCTTATACAATATTTTATATGGGCGTAAACGCGGGGGCTTTCTTCGGTATGATGTTATGGGGCTTTGGTCTTGCGGGAATATTTATGTTGTTGGGTAGTTTACAGTTCTGGCTGGCTAAGCCTTTGTTTGGGAGTATAGGGGATGTGGTACGCAAGGGAGAAGTAGCGGTCGACGATAAGAATGTAGAGAAAGAGCCTGCTCACCGGCTGAATCCGTTTACGCGTATAGATAAGGTGCTTATTGTTGTTACTGCTGTTATCGGTTTGCTCTATTTGTTGAATGATCCGACTTCCAAAATAGGGAATTTCCATCTGCTTCCTCAAAAGTTTCTTTTAGATCCCGCATTTCTTTCAGGTTCTTCAGTTATCATTATTATCGGGTTAGCGTTATTCCTTTTCCTGACGATTTCGCGTATCCTTCGCTATGATAAGGTTATCCGGGACAGGATGTTCGTTGTTATTATTTTCGTATTCTTCACGGTATTCTTTGTGCTTTCGTTTGAGCAAGGCGCTACTTCGCTCGTTCTTTTTGCACGTGACTTTACGGATCGCCAGCTTTCGGGTAATGCGGCAACCACTTTTAATATTATTAATACTTTGCTTACCGTAGTTCCTTTAGCGATCATTTCCTGGGTATTATTGCGGCTTTTTAAAGAAACATTTCATAAGATCGCGGTATCTAATATTATACTTGGACTTGCTTTCGCCGGTGTCTGGGGACTCGCAATCTGGATGCTGGTTCGCGAGTTTTCCCAGGAGAGCACGGAAATTACGGTTTCCTGGTTCAGTATCCTGAATTCGTTTTTCATTATTGCTTTTGCTTCTTTGGTGTCCAAATTATGGGAAAGTAAGTTTAACCCACCTGCAGCAGTTAAGTTTGGCATGGGATTGATCATTACGGCTATCGGTTTCGGACTGCTGGCCTACGGCTCGAGGGTTATTCCGCAGGGTGCTTTGGCGGGCAGTGTAAGGGTAAGCATGATCTGGCTGATATTGGCGTATCTTTTCCACACATTGGGTGAATTATGTATACAACCCGTAGGATTAAGTTATGTGAGTAAACTGGTACCGGGCAGAATGATCGCATTTATGTTTGGTATGTGGTATCTGGCCATCGCTATCGGGAATAAGCTGGCCGGTACGCTGGGCGGGGAAATTGAGAAGATAACGGCTAAGTATAATATGCCTACATTCTTCCTGATATTTACAGTAGTGCCTACTGTGGCAGGCGTTTTAATTATGATTTTAAATCCGGTGATTAAGAAGATGATGCATGGAGTGAAGTAGTTTTAGGGGGAGGAGGATTTTAGGACGGAATGATTTTTGACTTTTATTTTTTTACTTTTCAATTATATCATAATTTTTCATTACAAATAGCTTTACATGAATCAGGTTAAAGAAATTACCCTTGACGAAATTCAGAATTTTGAAGGAAAATACCCCAAGCAGCTATGGTCTCTATTCTTTTCGGAGATGTGGGAAAGGTTTTGCTTTTATGGAATGAGGGGTATGCTTACCTTCTTTATGGTCCATGAACTTTTCTTCGACGAAAAAAGTGCACAGTTGCAATATGGCGCCACTCAGGCATTCGTTTACGCTTTTACATTTATCGGAGGGCTGTTTGCAGATAAAATACTGGGGTTTAAAAAATCATTGTTCTGGGGAGGTATTCTTATGATTGTAGGCAGCTTGATCCTGGCTATTGATCCGAGGGAGTTCTTTTTCTTAGGAATCAGCTTTACTGTAATCGGCACGGGCTTTTTTAAACCTAATATATCTACAATGGTAGGTGCTTTGTATAGGCCGGGTGATGTACGGAGAGATGCCGGGTTTTCACTATTCTATTCGGGTATCAATCTCGGGGCTCTTCTCGGTGGCTATATCTGTGTAGCTGTAGGTAAGGGTACAATGCTCACCTCAATAATCCCTGCGGATAAAACATGGAATTTTGCATTTGGCTTTGCAGCAATAGTAATGACAATAAGCCTCATTACCTTTTTGCTTACCAAAAAGAACTTAGGCCCTATCGGAGCATCTCCATTTGAAGCTAAAGGGTTACAAGGTAAGACGTGGTATGATTATGCTGTATATGCCGGTGCACTGGCCATGGTTCCGGTAATCATGATGATGGTGTCCAAGACAGAGTACACAGATTGGTTTATGTATTTAATAGGCCCGGCAGTATTAATCTACTTGTTTATAGAAATGAGAAAATACAGCCTGGCAGAGAATAAAAAACTTATAGCAGCTCTTATTTTTATTGTATTTTCTATCCTTTTCTGGGCATTCTTTGAACAAAGCGGAGGTTCTTTGAGCATATTTGCGGCATCTAACCTGGATAACAAATTGCTAGGCACATTCACCCTGGATCCTAACTCTGTAAATAATTCTGCTAATGCCTTTTTTGTTATAGCCTTAGCCTTGTTAGCCGGGATTATCTGGATAGGATTAGCCAAAAAGAAGATAGAACCCAATACGGTCGTTAAGTTTGGGTTGGGATTCATTTTTCTGGGTGCTTCTTTTTATATTTTATACTATACAAGATATTTCGCCAATGACTTAGGTATCACATCTCTGAATGTATTCACTTTTGCATATTTAGTAATGACATTAGGGGAATTATGCCTGTCTCCGATCGGTTTATCCATTATGACCAAGTTATCTCCCGCAAAATTACAAGGTATGATGATGGGTATGTGGTTCTTAGCTTCGGCTTACGGTCAATATGTAGCCGGGATTCTGGGAGCAGGAATGACTACTGCGGATAAAGATGCTCCGGCAACAGAAAAGCTAATGGCCTTCACTGCAGGTTATCAGCAACTGGCTATCTATGCGCTGATTGCAGGAGTGGTGCTTATTGTTATTTCTCCGTTGGTTAAGAAGTTGATGCAGGAGGTGAAGTAATCAAAATGGTGCGCCTTGTGGATTTTCCAGACAACGTCATAGACCGGAATAAAAGTGTGAAGCACGGACGAGGCTGTCTAAAAACGATAGTGTGGCTTATTTCAAGCAAAGTGAACGAAGAAAGCTACGAAACAAAGATTGATATTAAATATTCTACGTAGTGACTGTTGTAATCTTTGTTTCTTTATGTGTCATTGATTCACTTTTTATACAGCCTCGTTATTTATACTTCTCCAGGCAATGTGGATTAAAACGAGGACAATTCAGCTTAGCGGGAAGCAAAACCGCGAGCGCAAAAAGAGGACGATCAATATAGTCGGTTACAAAAACATTTGTTTATTACTTGCAGTATCCATCATTATAAATTATCAATTCGATGAGCAAAATGGTCTCCGGAATTTTTAATGTACTGATCGATCTCCTGTTGTGTAAATCTATTTGTTGAAAGCATTAATGCTGTTATATCATATGATGTATTATTAAAAATAAGTGAATTAGCGTAAAGCAGGTTCGCTGTAATTCCCTTAGTTTCTCCATTTAATCCGGGTATCTCAACTAATTCGCCATCCTTCTTTTTAAATGCTTGAGCAATCAGCTTTTTATTTTTAATATAAAATAGAGTAGCACCAATTGTGTTATTGATATCTATATCCACTCCCTTTTCACCCACTGTTGTAAAAAGGGTTATAATATATACCGCATCGTCCTGTATAGAACTATTTATCAAATGTAAATTTTCCCTTATCAGGCGAACTCTTTCAGTATTAAATTCCGTATTCGTACAAGTACCCAATGTATACGAATTTCCATCACCGTTCCTTTCCGATGCTGACCAGAAATTTGCGAAGGACGGAACCCCTGCTATATTAATTTCCTTAGTAAAAGAGGGCTTCAGTGTCTTACATTCCAGGTTTTTATCTGATCTTAAATTATCATTCTTACAAGAGTATAGAAAAGAAATAGCAAAAATAAAAATGGCTGGCAATATGCTGTAGCGCTTCATTCTACAATGCGATTTTAGGTCAAAAAATTATTTGAAATTAAGTTTTCTCATCGAAAAAAAAACTTTCTGCGTGTACAATTTGCAACCGTTTCTCCTTAAGAAAGCATCTCCATTCGCTTCCCGAAAAAGTACAATTCAGAAATATTTATTATGTTTACCATCTATTAAAGACAAGGTGGTGTTTTCCCATTGCTATTTATTAACCTAAAAAACCACTACGCAATGTTATCTCCATTAGAAATTCTTAAGGATTATTTCGGCTATTCCGGTTTCCGCTCTCATCAGCAAAAGGCTATAGATAACACATTGGCGGGGAAGGATACATTCGTGCTGATGCCGACGGGTGGCGGTAAATCTTTATGCTATCAGGTTCCTGCTTTAGCTATGGAGGGCACGGCAATCGTTATTTCTCCCCTGATTGCTTTGATGAAAGACCAGGTGGATGCGTTACGTACTAATGGTATTACTGCGGCTTATCTCAACTCATCACAGACTTCAGCCGAGCAATATACGGTGATGGAACAGCTCAGGCAAGGCAATCTGAAGCTACTTTATATTGCACCTGAAAAGCTCAGTACGGAAGATGCCTACTTTATACGTTTGTTACAGCATATCAAAATTTCCCTTTTTGCCATAGACGAAGCACACTGTGTATCGCATTGGGGACATGACTTCAGGCCGGATTATCTGTCGTTGAGTAAATTAAAGGATGCTTTCCGCGACATTCCATTTATTGCGCTGACAGCCAGCGCTGATGAGATCACCCGGGTGGACATCATCAAGCAATTAAAGCTGGACAGACCGGAAGTATTAGTAGCTTCATTTGACCGGCCCAATATCAGTTATTATGTACAGCCGAAAAAGAACACTTTTCTTAATGTCCTGCAATATCTTAATGAGCATGGTGAAGATTCGGGGATCATATATTGTCTTTCCAGGAAAAATACAGAATCGCTCGCGGCACAGCTGCAGGAACAGGGCATAAATGCGCGTTATTATCATGCCGGTATGGATGCCCGGGAAAGGGCTGTGGTGCAGGAGCATTTTATTAAGGACCGGATCAGGGTAATTGTGGCCACCATTGCCTTTGGTATGGGTATCGATAAAAGTAATGTGCGGTTTGTTATACATACGGATCTGCCTAAAAATATCGAAAGCTATTACCAGGAAACCGGGAGAGCCGGCAGGGATGGTTTGCCCAGTGAAGCGCTGCTTTTTTACAGCCCGGGCGATATCATGAAGCTGAGAAACTTTATTTCTGCCGAACAGGATGAACAACAGGCTGCAGTGATGATAACAAAGCTGAATCAGATGGCTGCGTTTGCGGAGAACAAGAGTTGCAGAAGGCAGTATCTTTTGAACTACTTCGGAGAACAACATCCCGGCAATTGTTCGTCCTGCGATTATTGCATGAGCTCGCTCGAAGTAAACGATGTAACGATTGAAGCCCAAAAAGTTTTAAGCGCAGTGAAGCGCCTGAAGGAACGGTACGGTAAAAACCTGGTTATCGATTTTTTAAGAGGTTCTAAAAGCATTAAAATCAGCGACTGGATGAGATCGCTACCTACGTATGGTGCAGGTGCAGAGCATCCTAAAGAGTTCTGGCTGCATTTGATTCAGCATATGCTGAGAAATAAGCTGTTGGCTGAAAGTGCTCCACCCTACTCTGTACTGCAACTTACAGATAAAAGTCATGATGTTCTGTTCAGGCAGGAAAAGGTAACCATAGAAACGATAAAAGAGAAGGCGGTGGCCGTCCAGACAGTACAGGTGGAAGAAGCACCTCTGGAAAGCGATTTGTTTGCGGCACTGCGTACACGTAGACGGCAGCTTGCAGAAGAAGAGCATGTACCACCGTATGTAATTTTTTCGGACAATACGCTTTCCGAAATGGCCCGTTATCTCCCGCAAACCCGGGCAGACCTGGAATGGATCAATGGTTGCGGCAAATATAAGATAGAGCGTTACGGTTCGGCTTTTCTGGTGGTGATACGGGAATACTGTTCGTCACACGGACTGGGTAGTAATATGCAGGAAATCATATCGGGACGTAAGTTAAAGCGCGGGAATCCAGGTAAGTCTTTAAATACGGCAGCCGGTTCTACGGCGGAACAGTCTTACCTGTTATTTATGGGAGGGAATTCCGTGAGCGAGGTAGCAAAAATGAGGGGCTTATCTACAACGACAATAGAACAGCACCTGGTGCAGTTTGTATCAGACGGTACTATTGAAGTCAGCCGCCTGATGGATATGCGTAAAATTCCGGCTATTGAAAGAGTAGTCAGGGAGAAAGGGTACGCGGCCCTGAAGCCGATCAAAGAATCACTTGATCCGGATTATTCCTATTTTGATATTAAATTAGCTATTGCTGACCTGAAAAACAGGGGCGAGATCTGATGACCCAATCAGAACTTAACTAATTTAAGTACGGTATCTGCCGAGCCTTCTTTGTATATACGCAAAAAGTACTGCCCTTTTGCCAAAAGCCGGGCATCGACGGGAAAGGAATTTGATGTTTCGTTATTTCCCTGCCATAGCGTACGGCCGGTAATATCGGTTAAGGTAAGTGTACAGTGTTGGGGTAGCCCTTCAGTTGTCCAGTATTCCGAAGATGGATTAGGGTAAACGAGGAATAGTGTTGTATCAAAGCCGTTTACTGAAGTAAGAGAATGGTCCCTGCCCAGTATCTCTATACGCTTTAGAATTTTATATTCCGGGTCGATCTCCAGCTCCTGTACCGGCTGATCCCACTTGAAAGAATACACCTGCTGCGGCTGATCATTGTAGACACGGATGGTCGTGTCCGACTTTTCACCACGAAGCCGGATCTCCAGTGGCGTCACAAACAAGGGAAGGGATCCGGGAGCTGAAACGGTTTGCTGCAACAATAAATAGACCTCACCGCCCTTCTGATTCCACCAGGCACGATATATCGGGAATCCGGCTCCATAGATCCACTGGCGGAAAAAAGTGTCCAGATTCAGATTACTATATTGCTCCACAAATTTTTTAAAATCTTCAGTCGTAGCGGTACTATTGGCATACCGGTCAAGGTAGCCGCGCAGCATATTATAAAACAGGCTGTCATCTCCTATAATGAACCTCAGACTATTCACTATAGAACCTCCTTTATTGTAAGTAAGGTCTCCGTTGAACAAGCGGCTGACATCTTCCGGTTCATAGCAATAGACGGAACCCTCTGGTTCGGAGCGTGCGAAATGATGCATGTCTTTCATCTTGCTTATAGCGTATTCCTTTCCATGAAAGTGGTCTATATAAAGATACTCAATGTAGGTAGCGAAACCTTCATTCAGCCAGATATCAGACCAGTTGCCACACGTTACATAGTCTCCGAACCATTGATGGCCCAGCTCATGCGCTACAAGACCGGAGCTGAATCCACCGAGAGTGGTCATGGTCTGATGTTCCATACCGCCACCAAGCGGGACCAGGCAATGCCCGTACTTTTCCTGCCAGTAAGGGTAGCGGCCAAACAGACCGGAAAAATAACGGATCATTAGTGCAGTAGAATCTATCTCTTCCTTATAGCTTTCCATAATCCCGGGATGGTTATAAATATAATTCTGGAACAGCATGGAATCATTGCTACTGTCAAAATGTACGTAGTAGGAATAATCTATATAGTCGGAAACGGCTAAAGAAATTAAATAATAATCTATCGGGAAACGGCTTTTCCATTCATAGCGGCTGAAGCCTTCCGGAAGTTGGGTTACCTGCTCCAGTATGCCGTTACTACCTGCTCTAAGTCCTGCGGGCACAGTAAGCCATACATCCGATGAGTCTATTTTATCGGTCAGTGATTGCTTACAAGGCCACCAGTCGATAGCAGAGTAAGGCTCGCTAAGCGTAAAGGTAGCAGATACTCCCCACTCCTCAGATACGATGCTGCGCAGACCACGTGTATAAAAATCGTCCGTATGTGGCGGAGCGCCATGATAATACACCTGCACAGTAAAAAGAGAACGGGGACTTTGAATCTGTTGCAGCTCTACAATTCTTTTCAATGCTTCTGAACGGTAGGAAACAGGTTGCCCGTTAAAATGTATGGAATCTATCGTTAAATCATCGGTCAGTTCAAATACATAGGCATCCATTCCTTTATCTCCCGCTTCAGCCATAGTAGTTACGGATCCTTCAATATAAGTACTTAAATTATCTAACCTCAGATCTAACTTCACATATTTTACATCGTAGCTGTCCATACGCGGATCATAAGACAGCGTTTTGTATGAACCGGCATTATTATGGTGCTGCCGGGCAGTGGAATAAGCGCAGAAATGCTGCTGAGCTGCTGAAGGAGTTACATACAACAGAAATAGTATTATGACGAGTAAAAAACGATAATGCATAGGTTTGTATGAGTTCAAATATTCGCTTTGTCAGATAGCATGTATCTAACGAGGTAAAAAGTCAAAGTTAAAAAACTAATGCGTCTTTCCCTTATTTGACGGAGTACATTTTACTGCTTCTCTGCGGGGAATTATAAGGGAGCTTATAATAAGTGTTAGGAGATGCTTCCTTGCGTCAGCATGACAAGTATGAGTAACAATGAGATGATAAGAGGATACTATCCGGAAGAATGAGTATTGCAGTCTCACTCTTCCGCTCTCTCTGCTCCCTTCTCCGTATTGTCATTCCGGGGCAACGAGGAATCTATAACGGGTGCTATGAGATGCTTCTTTGCGTCAGCATGACAAGAATGAGTGATTAGGGATGTGCAACAACAAGATAATATCTAAGGAAACCGCCTGATTTAAATGAGCAAATAATCCATCCTTCTAATATTTAATATTGTTCCTTCTCATTAGGGAAATCATTACTACGAACATCATCAATATATTGTGTTGTAGCGTCTTTTATCTGTGCGTACAGATCAAGGTAACGTCTCAGAAAGCGTGGAGAGAAGTCTTTGGTTATACCCAGTACATCATGCATCACCAATACCTGGCCATCAACATATTTACCGGCACCGATACCTATAACGGGTATGCTTAATTCTTCGGCTACGCGTTTACCCAAAGCGGCCGGTATTTTCTCCAGTACAAGCGCAAATGCACCTGCTTCCTGTACTGCATGGGCATTCTCTACCAGTAGCTCTGCTTCTTCCTCTTCTTTCGCTCTTACCGAATAAGTACCGAACTGGTATATCGATTGCGGAGTAAGCCCCAGATGAGCCATTACAGGTATGCCGGCCGATACAATACGATGTATGGATTCACAAACTTCTACGCCTCCTTCGAGCTTTACCGCATGTGCTCCGGATTCCTTCATGATGCGGATAGAAGAATTAAGTGCTTCTTTACTGTTGCCTTGGTAGGTACCGAACGGAAGGTCACAGATCACAAATGAACGCTTTGCCCCCCTGACCACAGCCGATGCTAAAAAGATCATCTGCTCCAGTGTAATAGGTAAAGTGGTCTCATGTCCGGCTACTACATTGGAAGCCGAATCACCCACAAGAAGAATATCTATCCCTGCCTCATCAAAAATCCGGGCGAATGAATAATCATAAGCTGTAAGCATGGAAATTTTCTCTCCATGTTCTTTCATTCGCTGGAGCGTATGTGTGGTCACGCGTTTTACTTCACTGTGTACAGACATAAACAGAAATTTGAGGCTGTAAATGTAGTTTTAATTTCCAAAACAGGTCATATATTTATTACAGAAAAAGATCTTTCTGCAGACCTGTATCTTTTGTAACGGAATAGGCGTCGAAGTCGGTAATACCGTGTTTCGTTAATACCTGTTCATCCAGAAACTGCTGGCCGGAACGGATACCCTGCAAAATATAGAATACGGCATCGGCTACGATATCGGTTGTCCGGCTGCGGGCCATCAACGTTGCACCACCCAACAGGTTATTTACGGCAGCCGTAGCAATGGTTGTGACAGGCCATAAGGCATTGGAGCAAATACCATATTGCTTCAGCTCTTCAGCCCAACCTATAGCCATCATTGTCATATTATATTTGCTGATGGTATAGGCCAGGTGAGCTCCTAACCAACGGGGCTCCAGGTTCAACGGAGGAGATAAAGTGAGGATATGAGGGCGTTCAGATTGTTTGAGATAGGGAATGCAGTGCTTTGTAACTAAAAACGTGCCCCGTACATTGATATCAAACATAAGATCATAGCGCTTTGACTCCGTTTCTGTTGTATGGGTCAGGTAAATAGCGGAAGCATTATTGATCACTCCGTCAATACCACCGAAATGATCTGCAGCCTGCTGTACGGCAGAAATGATCATTTCTTCGTTCCTGATATCACAAGCTACGGGCAAAGCCTTTCCCCCGGCACGTTCCACTTCTTCTGCGGCAGTATATATGGTGCCTCCTAATCTGGGATGTTCCTCTACCGATTTGGCAGCAACAACAATATTAGCACCGGCAGTTGCAAGCTTCAGCGCTATGGCTTTGCCTATTCCCCTGCTGCTTCCTGTTATAAAGTATGTCTTGTTTTTAAAAGGCATAGCACGTGAATTAATTTCAGCTTACAACCGGTACGTGATCGCATTTACATTCATGCCTGCACCCACGGAGGCAAACATGATCAGGTCACCTTTTTCTAACCTTTGTCCTTCGTAGTCGCCTTTACGTACAAGGTCGAAAAGTGTAGGTACCGTGGCTACAGAGCTGTTACCCAAGTAATGTATGGTCATGGGCATAATACCATCCGGAATGCTGTAATCATACAGTTTATAAAACCGCTCGATAATGGCATCATCCATTTTGCCGTTCGCCTGGTGCAGAAATACCTTTTTCACATCGCCTATAGCACACCCCGATTTATCCAGGCATTCTTTCATAGCAAGGGGCACATTAGTCAAAGCAAATTCATAGATCTTACGCCCCAGCATTTTAATATATCTTCGTTCAGGACTGTGGCCGTCCTTATAGGAAGAGCCGAAATGAAGGTAATAAGCCTGGTCGAAGGTAAAGGACTGGCTGGATGCGCTCAATATGCCTCTATCTTCTTCTTCCGTATTTTCCAGTACAGCAGCTCCCGCCCCATCCGCATAAATCATGGAATCCCTGTCATAAGGATCGGAAACACGCGATAAGGCCTCGGTACCCACCACGAGGTATTTCTTTGCACCACCTTTTATAAACTGATGTGCGATAATGATACTTTGTATCCAGCCCGGGCAACCGAACAGCACATCAAAGGCCACACAATGGGGGTTACGTATCTTAAGATTATGTTTAATACGTGAAGCTATTGACGGTACGGTATCCGACTGGGGATTACCGTGCAGCACATCACCGTAGTTGTGTGCTACAATAATACCATCTAATGTTTCGGGATCTGTTGATGCATCCTGGATAGCCACCCGGGCGGCAATGGTTCCCATATCAGATGATACTTTTTCATCTGAAAGATATCTGCGTTGTTCTATACCGGTTATAGATTTGAATTTACTGATAATCGTTTCATTGTTCAAATCTATTTTAGAACCGTCCGGGTTATAAAAGTCCTGTCTCTGGAACCTCAGATCATCAACCACCTGCTCCGGGATGTAACGCCCCGTTCCGGAAATTATAGTAGACATTTGTGTTTATCGATTAATTGGACACCGAAGGTAAGACAAGAAACAGAAAACTGCGCTTATTAAATAGAGTATTCCTTATTTAACCGGCAAAGCGAAATTATTTATTACTTTCCAATGACTTTAGCAACTCAATATACTGATTTTTAGCATCATTTTCAGAGGTGCCGGCATGTTTTTCTTATACTTCATATACAGCCATTTTATTCCTGTCCGTTCCGGTTCCGGGCGTTTGCAAGCAACTCCGGAAACGTCAAATAAATCCGGGCTTTCAAACTCAGATTGTTCTGGAAATTGTTTTCCGTTCGATTCGTTCTATACATTGCCCAACAAAAGTCCCCGGATTATTTTTTCACCCCACAAAAGCCTCTTCGCTCAACAAAGAAGAGGGCTAAAAGACTTATTCGATCAAGCCGAGGGCCATGGCTTTATTCAGCAACCCGGCTACATTCTTAACATCCATTTTCTGAAACAGGTTTTTACGGTGACTTTCTACCGTATTGAGACTAATACATAATTCGTCTGCTATTTCTTTGCTGGAAGATGCGCGGGCTATAAACTGCAATATCTCCTTTTCTCTGCGGGTAAGCAGGTAGCCATGGGCCGGTAATTCCTTTTTAGTCTGAAATTTACTTTCTTCAATTTGTTCCTTTAACATGGCCGACAGGAAAGGAATACCTTTGTAAACCGATTGTATAGCCTGCAGTACGGTTTCTTCATTTTCATTCTTAAGCAGATACCCCAGACAGCCCAGGCGAATCAGGTTCCTTACCCGTGGAATATTACCTATACTGGTCAGCGCCAGAATGCGCATAGACGGACAATCCCGGGTTAATACAGGCAGCAGGTCTTCTGCCGTACAGTCTTCCAGCAAGACATCCAGCAAAAGCACATCCGGCTGCTGTCGCTGTAAGCCCGCAAGCAAGCTTTGCCCGTTAGTATAAGTAGATTGTATTTCGATACCTGGTTTTCCGGCCAATACATGAAGCAGGCCCTGCAAAATCAGGGGATGGTCGTCTGTTATAGAAATAAAAATCATCTTACAAGAATATAAAAAAAAGGTTAAAAATAAAGACAGAAGAGCAAGTCAGTTCTGGTTTCCGGCTCCGGTGGAAGCATGCTCAAAATCAATATATACTGTTATACCCATACCCGGACGGCTGTCTATTTCTATTCCTCCACCCCATAGTAACAACCGCTGTCTCAAATGAAACAGCCCTGAACCTTTATCCACAGATTCTTTTTCGGGCAGCCCGGAGCCATTATCTTCCACACTGATATTGAGCCGTTCGTGATTGTTGATATGAATAACCACTTCTGTTGCTTTACCATGTTTTATTGCATTATGTACCAGCTCCTGTATCATTCTGTATAATGTCAATTCCTGTTTCTGCGGCAGTTCCAGTTTAGCACCGAAATGCAAACATATTACCTTAAATTCAGGCGGTCTGCTGACCCTCCTGCAATAGGCCTCCACAGCATGTACAAGTCCTTGTTCCAGCAGCTGCTCCGGTACAAGATTATGTGCAGTAAGGCGCAACTCATGATAAGCTTCATCCAGCAGCTGCATACCGCTTTCAAAACCGTTTTGCCCCGGACCTATATCACTTTTACTGCGCAAATGCATTTTAGCTGTGGAAATCAGGCTCCCGATACCATCATGAAGCTCCCGGGCAATACGTTTCCGTTCTTTTTCCTCTCCCTGCATCAGTGCTTCCAGGCGTCCTATTTTTTGCTCCTGCTCCAGCGCCTGGAGCGCCATTTTTTGTTTCAGCCTGTAGCTCCTTAGCCACGAAAGCACTAATACAATCAGGAGCAGGGAAGTGGTAATGATAGCCCCTATCCAAAGGTTTTTCTGTTTGAGCTTACTTTCCTGCTGAAGAATGGTCAGCTGCTTTTGAGATATTTCTTTATCTTTTTCTGAAGCCTGGTATTCCAGTAAAATATCTATGGCCTGGCCTTTTTCAAAATTCATCAGGCTGTCCTGCATATCAAAAAAGTTATTTTGAGTATTGTAAGCTTCTTTATAATTACCTTCTGCTGCATAAACATTCATCAGCTCGCTATAGGCCATCATTTTCATACTATTATCCTTTAGCAGGGGAAGCAGGCGGAGCAAATAACGTTTTGCAACGCTATAATCTCCTTTCTGCCGGTATGCTGATGCAAGATAGAGATCCGGCACCAAAATACTTTCAAAATCCGGGTTCTGAGCGCGTATCGTTGCTGCTTTATTTAAACAGGAAAAGCCTTTCTCCATTTGACCCGAGCTGATATAGGCAGAGCCCAGATAAACCATGCTGTATAATTTCATCCGGTCGTCATCCAGTTTTTCCGCCTGCTCAAGCGCTTTGGAACATGCACGTATGGCTTCCGCGGCACTGTCCATTTCTATATACGCCTTAGCTCGTGCAATGGCTATATAAGGGTCGCCTGTAGCAATTGTCCTGGCAAGTGAGGTTGAGCTGCTTTTGACCCTATCCACAATACGCTCTGCCGAATCCAGGTAGCTGAGCCCCAATTTATATTCATTTAAATAAAGCCAGTTGTACCCCAGGTTCGTATAAAGCTCTACCTCTGTTAATACATTATCTACCTTATACTTCTTCATCTGGCTAAGGGCTTTATATTGGTAAATGACCGATATGCCATATGAGCCCTTTTGCGCATACACACTGGCAATTACGCTATGCATTGCAATAACAAAAACTCCACCACCATATTTCTGTGCCGTATCGGCTGCTCTTTGCAGGAAAAGGATACTTTGGTCATATTCGCTTTTCAGCCTGTAAATATTGCCCATCATAGCCAGCGCCCAGGCCACACCTTTGGAATAGGAAATCGACATACTGCCCTTCAATATTTCCTGATATATCATATAAGCGCTGTCTAATGAAATCTTCTCTACCTGCTTTGCTTCCTTGAGCCGCGCACTGAGAGAACCGGAGTCTTTGAACTCTATATTAGAGAACCCGGCGCTGTTATTAAGCCGCTCCTGGGCCGCAATGAAATGGCTGATGGAAACTATAAATAGCAGAAGAAGATATTTCCTGAGATTCATTACAAAAGATTAAAAGGCAATGTCATTTTTGGAACACGATACGGCTCACGGATAATACGGATCTGCGCGGATATCTGTATTGTCCGGTGTATCTGTGAAAAAATATTTTTCTAAAGTTAGTGACATTGGATTGAAAGGAATAAATTTTCCAGCCGTTAAATTATTAAATATACCTGAATCTCAGGAAGAATAAAAAATCACGGTTTTCCGTAGGAAGACAAGTTCCTAATAAAAATAACTTTGTTGTATAAACAACCGGAACAGAAAATAAGGGCCTGATCTGTACTATAATGAGGATAGCTGTAGCATAACGTACTTCCGGCCGGACTCTTTCTTTATTCTTAAAGAGCATGTTCAGTTGCCTGCTCTTTTATGGGAATAGAAAACAAGGGATGACAGATATGAAAACAGCACATTCAGGTGGTGCTATAATTTATGATAGTTAATACATCGTGTAAACCGAAAAAAACAGATCATATGAACAAATCGTTACTAAAAACGCAAAATTATAATCAAAAACAGATCAGTCGGTTCTCAAAAGCTGTACTGCTTTTGCTGCTGTGGTGTGCAGCGCCGGGTATGTCTACCCAGGCCCAGCAACCTTATTTTAATGAAAGACCAGAGTTTCTGAAAGCCAACAGTATTTGGGCCTTTGGCGATAGTGCCGGTTTGGATTTCAACAGCGGTGCTCCTGCCTCTATCGTTACGGCAATGCATAATAAAGTTTCAGGCTCTGAAGGATTTGCATCCGTATCTGATCCTGTAAGCGGAAAATTATTGTTTTATTCAAATGGTGGTATCTGCTGGAATGCCACTCACCAGGTAATGCCTAATGGCGACAGCTTATTCGGGAACGGCACTACAGAAACTAATGGGTTCGGACTGGGAGGTTATTCAACTACTCAGGGGGTATGCATTGTGCCCTTTATTGACACACCGGGTAAATACTATCTTTTTTCGTTAATGGGCGCGACCAATACGTCCATGTCCACAACATCCGGTAAGAACGGTATCCTTTTTTACTCTGTTGTAGATATGCATTTAAATAATGGCTTAGGTGATATAGAGGCCGGGAGAAAAAACATAGTCCTTGATTATGACCTGCTTAGTGAAGGTATGATAGCTGTTCCCGGCAACAATTGCGACATATGGCTGATCGTGCATACGCAAAATAAGCCTGAATTTAAAGCCTATCATATTACGAATAACGGGGTCAATAATACGCCAATCCTTTCCAACACAGGAGATGTGCTTATGGGACCCGGCGCTTACGGATATGCTTATATGGCCGTATCTCCTGATCGCCCGAAAATTGCCATATCCAACTTCCCGGCACCTCTAAACTTTGTAAATAGTTCAACGGGAAACGGTGTATTGATTACTGAATTTAATCCATCGACAGGTGTGCTAAGTAATGCCATAAATATATTTGACTATACGCCTTTTTATCCCCTCTATCCTAACGGACCGGGTTCTCTGACACCGACCAGTCTTTGTTTTTCCCCTGACAATTCGAGATTATACATCAAGGCTTCGTATCCAACCAATAATCTTGGCGTAACAACCACAGGTTTGTTTCAATTTGATGTAAGCGTTTATGATTCCGCATTCATTACGGCTTCCCGTACGCTTATTACCAATTCGCCCGGCTATGTGTTACGTCGCTATAAGGATGTGATCTATTGGGATATTTATCAAAAGGACAAGACGCAGCCTTCTTATTTGCACCGCATTAATAAACCTAACCTGATTGGCACGGCATGTGATTTTGAAGCTTCCGCTATTCGCCTGCAACCTCGTACCAATGCCCTGAACGGATTGGGAAATGATGTTGTTTACCCCTTACCTGTAGACACCATCCGGCAACTGGTATTTGATACCATTGCCTGTCTTAAGCAGGGTGTATCACTCTCCGCTACCCTGTCGTCTGCTAATAATGAATATGTGTGGGATAACGGTACAACCGGAAGCATACGCCAGGTAACCGAGCCTGGCACTTATTGGGTTACTTATAATGAAACCTTTTGCCAGGTCAGGACAGACAGCTTCGTAGTAAAGGGAGCATCACTGTCCCCGGTTATAACGGTTAACGTATATGAGCTGGGCACCACAGAGCCTTATACCACTTACCAGTGGTTGTTTAATGGAAAAGTTATACCCGGTGCAACCCAAAGAACCTATACTGTTTCTGAAAACGGAGACTACCAGATTGTTGTAACCAGTGAGGGTGGCTGTATAGATACTTCAGCCCCATACAAGGTTACCAATGTGGATAATAGTAATCATATAGAAAATACAGACGTCCGGGCTACACAAATCAAAGTTTATCCGAATCCGGCACATGATCTTGTTCATATTTCAGCGCCATGTAGTGTAAATATTGTGCTGACAAGTATAGAAGGCAGAGTAATAAGGCAACTCAGCAATGTAACTACACTTCCCTTAAAAGGGTTGGTTCCCGGTATGTATTTATTGTGCATCAGCGACCAGAATCAGAATGTGTTGAAGCTGGATAAACTGACCGTATTCTGATATTAAATTCAATTCAAAAACAGCATCAACTATCGCTTATCACCTATCATTTATAACTCATTCAAACAAATAAACATAATGAGCAGAATCAGGAACTTTATTATGCTCTCCGGCATGTTCGGCAGCTTTGTTGCTCAGGGACAAACCATTTCCCCTGCCGCAATCAATGCTTCCGGCGGCAGCAAAGACATAGGAGGAAATACCTACGAGTACTCCATCGGAGAAATGACACTGGTACATACCGCTTCCACAGCAAATATAGTGGTAACGCAAGGCCTCTTACAGCCGGCAGAGACGGCATCTACAGATGTGGCAGACCTCACTTTACCGGCGGATATGCTGACGGTTTATCCCAACCCCTTTGAAGATATGATATACATCCAACCCAATGCACAGGGAGGGGCTGTTTTAACACTGACACTAATGGATATTACCGGCAGAAGAATACACCAGCAGGATGCGACGCTGGAATCAGGAAATGAAAAGCAAAGTATCCGGTTAAGCGCTATTGCAGCAGGAACATATATGCTCCAGGCGGTAGTGACTCATAGCAACCAGAACAGAGTAGGCAATTTCAAAATTCAAAAACTTAAATAATAATCATTATTAATTATGAAAAAAATCTTCTTACTATGCGCTACTACAGCCTGCTGCGCAATTGGAGCGTCGGCTCAGGCACCGGCCAAATTTAACTACCAGGGAATAGCCAGGAGCAGCACAGGTACTCCATTGGCCAATAAAAAATTAGGCATTAAAATCAGCATCCTGGATGGCGCCGGAAACGGAGCTAAGGTGTTGTACTCAGAACTGCAACAGGTAACTACCAATACCTCCGGTCTGTATAACCTCGCCATAGGCGGCGGTACGGCTGCGAACGGTGATATGGCTACGCTGGACTGGGGCTCGGGTGACCGGTACATCAAAGTGGAAATGGATCCGGAAGGTGGAACTGCCTATACGGATTTAGGTACTACACAGCTGTTAAGTGTACCTTATGCCCTGTATGCATTGGGTGGCGTTGCCGGCCCT
>JBEBVI010000012.1:0-26181 GCA_040392805.1 Taibaiella helva | reverse complement strand
CTAATTTCTAATTTCTAATTTCTAATTTCTAATTTCTAATTTCTAATTTCTAATTCTTAATTCTTAATTCTTAATTAAATAATTGAGCTACACATCCACTACACAAATCAGGGTACGTTACGGGGAAACCGACCAGATGGGATATTTATATTATGGCTTTTATGCACTTTACTATGAACAGGGAAGAGCTGAAGCCATACGGCAGCTTGGTTTTACTTATAAAGAATTAGAAGAAGCGGGGATATTAATGCCTGTTGTGGAAATGAATGCCAAATACTACCGGCCGGCCTTATACGATGATCTTGTAACGGTCAAGACCAGTGTCAAAACATTGGATAAGGAAAGCCCGGAGATAAGCTTCCATTCGGACTTGTATAACGAAGCCGGAAAATTATTGAACCAGGGCCGGGTAACGCTCGTCTTTTACGAACCGTCAACCAAAAAGAAAGTCCCTATGCCCGATATACTTTATGAAAAGCTGTCACCTTTTTTCAATTCTTAATTTTTTCTTTTTCTATTAAATAATTACACCTAATGCAAAGAGATTCTGAAATTTTTGACCTGATCAAAGAAGAGCTGGAACGCCAGCGCCGGGGTCTGGAGCTTATCGCTTCCGAAAACCTGACCAGTCTGCAGGTCATGCAGGCCATGGGCAATGTCATGACTAATAAGTATGCCGAAGGCTACCCGGGCAAAAGGTATTACGGCGGATGTGAAGTAGTGGATAAAAGCGAGCAGTTAGCTATCGACAGGGCTAAAAAGATATTTAATGTTGCTTATGTAAACGTTCAACCTCATAGTGGCGCGCAAGCTAATACCGCAGTGCAGTTTGCCGTATTGCAACCCGGAGATCCTATTTTAGGATTAGACCTGAGCATGGGCGGCCACCTCACACACGGATCACCTGTTACTTATTCAGGTAAAATGTACCAGGCCCATCATTATGGTGTAAAAAAAGAGGACGGACGTATAGATTATGAGGACCTGGAAAAAAAGGCGCTTGAAATAAAACCCAAGCTTATCATATGTGGCGCTTCCGCATATAGCCGCGATTGGGATTATGCCCGCATACGTGCTGTTGCCGACAAAACAGGCGCCTTAGTGCTTGCCGATATCGCCCACCCTGCCGGGCTAATAGCAGCCGGACTATTGAACGACCCTTTCGAGCATTGTCATTTTGTAACATCTACTACGCATAAAACACTTCGCGGCCCCAGAGGTGGAATTATTATGATGCGTAAGGATTTTGAAAATCCCTGGGGCATTAAGACGCCTAAAGGAGAGGTCAGGATGATGAGCCAGCTGTTAGACCTGGCCGTATTCCCCGGTATCCAGGGTGGCCCCTTAGAACATGTGATCGCAGCCAAAGCAGTAGCTTTCCACGAAATATTGCAGGATGAGTTTAAAGCCTATGCCCGGCAAATGCAAAGCAATGCCCAGGCAATGGCAGGCGCTTTTATAGAAAAAGGCTACAATATCATTTCAGGAGGTACAGACAATCACCTTTTGCTGATTGATCTGAGAAACAAGAATATCACCGGTAAAAAAGCGGAGAATGTGCTCGTAAAAGCAGATATCACATTGAATAAAAACATGGTTCCATTTGATGATAAGTCGCCTTTCATCACCTCCGGTGTGCGCGTAGGCGTACCTGCAGTCACTACCAGAGGGCTTAAAGAAGAAGATATGAAACAAATCGTTTCCTGGTTAGACAAAGTAATCATATCGCCTGATGACGAGCAGGTTATTGCTGCCGTAAAGGGAGAAGTTAATGAATATATGACCCAATTCCCGCTGTATCCTGAAATGGGATAACGGTTGCCTTAATTAAAAAAACCTCGAAGTCTTCAATATCTTCGAGGTTTTTTAATGCCCAAAACATGCATCTTTCACCCTAATCAATAAATCACAAAAACTGGCGCTGAATTTACTGAAGTATCATCGTTTAGACATTAATAACTTTTATTCCACCCCCAGGCCTCCGTTTTACTACCGATGCCAAAAAATTTATTCAGCTGCAAACTTAGTCCAAACTCATTATAAGCACCCGCCGAGCCGTAATAAGAGCGTGCATACCGTACCGTCAGCTTATTCAGGTTAATGCCCGCGCCAAATGAAAAACCAGCCATTCCCTTCGCTTCATTTAATCCCAGCTCACTTCTTCGGATATGATTGTACGCTCCCGAAATTGTAATACGTTTCCCGAGGATGATTTCCGCACCAAAGTTGAGATGCCGGAAAAGCTTATCCACAAAATAAGCCTTGTTTTCATCGTTACTCTCTTCGTCCGGGATCAGGCTATTGGATACCCGGTCTGCCGGATTATTATAACGAACATCCCATTCATATAAATGATGGGCAACCATATACAACCGCAACGGCACATTCTGCAATTGCTTACTTACACCCAGCTGAAGATCAAAAGGCAGGGGCTCCGCACTATTTGCCGGATTATATTTTTTTACAGTCAGCCCCATATTTTTTGCTACGACACCAATGCTCCATAAGCGCTCCGTATCGGTATAAGAAACGCCCACGTCCGCCAAAAGCGCCATTGCCGAACGGTCACCTAACAAGGAATGCGCCCACTTGAGCGTAGCACCGTAGCGCCAGTTATCCTTATAGGACTTTGAAGCCGAAAACTGGATGGCATAATCTGCTGCACCTATTCCACCCAATACATTTCCAAACATATCGGTATGCTGTATAGAGCCATAATTCAGGTATTGAATGCCGAAACCAAAATCAGCGTCTAAAGAGGGCACATGATAAGCGTACTGCAGGTTAGCAATACTGATGCCTGCATAGTAACGGTTATAAGTTAATGCAAGCTGGTTATGATATTTCGGGTTTAACAGCGAGGGATTCTGCAAGGTAAACGCAACGTCATTATCCAGGCTGGCAGGTACATATCCACCTAAAGCGGAAACATGCGGACTATTGCTCATACGCAAATATTCAAAGGCCCGCTGGCCTCCCAATACCTGGGCAGAGACCCGGTTACAAGTCAAGAGCCCACATAAGACAATTACAACACTGGAAATTTTTCTCATAGGATGTAAAACGAAGAATAACATAAATGTATTGTATAAAACGGACTGAACCAGTGTTAAGTCAAATGTATTTTGTCCGGATCAGTGCCTCTTTCAAACACAAGCCCTCACAATTCCCACTATGATCTTTGCATTTTTACTTTTAATCTAAATCCTTATCACGCAAATTTATGAGACTGAGTAACCATCTCCATTACACCATGGCTCACGCCCGTTGAAGAAAAGCCCCCGTCATGATATAAGTTTTGCATAGTGACCATTCTCGTTAAATCACTAAATAAAGTGATGCAGTAGTTCGCACAATCCTCCGCGCTGGCATTGCCCAAAGGAGACATCTTATCCGCATACGTATAAAAGCTGTCGAAACCGGCTACTCCCGACCCTGCGGTGGTAGGAACCGGCGATTGGGATATGGTATTCACTCTTACTTTTTTATCAAAACCATACTGGTAGCCAAAACTCCGGGCAATGCTTTCTAACAGCGCCTTGGCATCCGCCATATCATTATAACCCGGAAAAGTACGCTGGGCCGCAATATAGCTCAATGCAAGCACAGAAGCCCATTCATTAAGTGCATCAAATTTTCCGGCCGTTTGCAGCACCTTATGGAAAGAAAGAGCAGATATATCTAAGGTCTTCTGAAAGTTATCATAACGGGTATCGGTATAAGGTATTCCTTTCCGGACATTGGGAGACATACCAATGGAATGAAGTATAAAATCAATTTTCCCGCCAAAATGCGCCAACGTCTGGTTGAAAAGCGCTTCCAGGTCCGGGACGGATGTTGCATCGGCGCCTATAACGGGAGCATTATTGCATCGGGCTGCCAACTCCTGAATGGTGCCCATACGCAAGGCCACCGGAGCATTCGATAATATGATATCCGCGCCCTCCTCCACTGCCTTTAAGGCTACCTTCCAGGCAATAGACCGTTCATCCAGCGCACCAAAAATAATCCCCTTTTTCCCCGACAATAGTTGATATGCCATAATTGATATTAGTTAAAATAAGCCCGTAAAGGTAATAAAAATGGAACCACTTTCTTACAGGCATCTTCTCATAGTATAATCATCAAAATAACTTACCTGATTCTAAGCCCCATGAGATAGTACACATCTCATGGGGTAAACTTGGGAGATGCTTCCACGGAGCCTGCCGCAGAGGGCTGCCAAATTAAAATTCCTGTTTAAATATGCCAGGCATACATTTCTCGCGTCATGGCAAGCCCCGACCCGCCATCTCATTTCACACAACAAAACAGCTTTCTCCACTCATCCTCAACCTAAAACCCATATAAGAAAAAGCGGATGAAAGCACCTTGCCATAGTGTGGGAGATTTAATCAAATATCTAAATCACCTGATTTTTAAAAATCGACTTTTACTCAGTCATTTATATTCAATAAAAAAAATACATTGCTCACATAAGCCCGGTTATGTTTGTATTTGACCTCATTTATTATCTCCTCTGGCCCGTACATAACCAATGTTATCTTTCAAATTCATTTTTCAATTATAGTAATAATATATTACCTTTGCACCTCCAAAAAATAAATTCAAGTTTTTAATCTTAAACTGTCATGGCAGATTTACGCTTACAGCGCAATTTCGGTATAGCTGCGCACATTGATGCGGGCAAGACCACTACTACTGAACGTATCCTTTTTTATACCGGTGTTAATCACAAACTCGGAGAAACACACGAAGGTGGTGCTACCACTGACTGGATGGCTCAGGAGAAAGAACGCGGCATTACTATCACTTCTGCAGCTGTTACTTGCTTCTGGAATTTTCCGACTAAGCAGGGAGCACCTGTGCCTGACTCTAAAAAATATAAGTTCAATATCATTGATACTCCGGGACACGTTGACTTTACCGTTGAGGTGGAGCGCTCTATGCGCGTTCTGGATGGTCTGGTGGCATTATTCTCTGCTGTAGATGGTGTAGAACCTCAGTCTGAAACCGTTTGGCGCCAGGCTAACCGCTATCGCGTACCCCGTATCGGCTTCGTTAATAAAATGGACCGTATCGGCGCCGACTTCCTTATGGTGGTAAAACAGGTACGTGATATGTTAGGCGCTAAAGCCGTTCCTATTCAGTTACCAATCGGTGCCGAAGATGATTTCAAAGGAGTGGTTGACCTGATCACTATGAAATCTATCGTTTGGGATGATTCTTCTTTCGGCATGACCTATGTGGAAGGTGAAGTGCCTGCCGATATGCTGGAAGAAGCGCAGGCATACAGAGCAGAATTAGTAGAAGCAGTAGCTGATTACGATGAAAACCTGCTGGAGAAATTCTTCGAAGATCCCAATTCCATCACTGAAGAGGAGATACATGAAGCGATCAGGAAAGCTACTATCGACCTGAGCATTATTCCTATGCTTTGCGGTTCTTCTTACCGTAACAAAGGTGTACAAAAAATGCTCGACTGCGTAGTGAGATACCTGCCTAGTCCTTTAGACATTGAAGCAATTAAAGGTACTGACCCGAATGATGCTGAAAAAGAACTGTACCGCAAACCGGATGCAAAAGAACCCTTCTCTGCATTGGCATTTAAAATCATGACTGACCCGTTCGTAGGACGTCTGGCGTTCTTCCGTGTATACTCCGGTCATCTTGATGCGGGTTCTTATGTATTAAACGTACGTTCCGGTAAGAACGAGCGTATCAGTCGTATCATGCAGATGCATGCCAATAAGCAAAACCCGATCGACTTCATCGAAGCCGGCGATATCGGTGCTGCTGTAGGCTTTAAAGATATAAAAACAGGTGATACCCTTTGCGAAGAGAAACACCCGATCGTGCTGGAAAACATGTTTATTCCGGAACCGGTGATCTCAATAGCCGTTGAACCGAAAACACAGGCCGATGTAGACAAAATGGGTATGGCTATCGCCAAGCTGGTAGAAGAAGACCCCACATTGCGCGTAAAAACCGATGAAGACACCGGTCAGACCGTATTGAGCGGTATGGGCGAGCTGCACCTTGAGATCATTGTAGACCGTATGAAGCGTGAGTTTAAGGTGGAAGTGAACCAGGGTAATCCACAGGTAGCTTACAAAGAGGCATTTACCTTACAGATATCTCATCGCGAAGTGTATAAAAAACAATCCGGTGGTCGTGGTAAATTTGCGGATATCCAGTTCGAGATCGGGCCCGCCGATGAGGAATTCCTGAAAGAAGGTAAAGGTAACTTCCAGTTTATCAACGATATCTTCGGTGGTTCTATTCCTAAAGAGTTTGTCCCCGCTATTCAGAAAGGTTTTGAAACTTCAATGACCAGCGGCGTATTGGCCGGGTTCCCTGTGGAAAATATGCGTGTACGTATCTTTGATGGTTCTTTCCACCAGGTTGACTCCGACTCAATGTCATTTGAGCTTTGTGCCAAATCCGCTTTCCGTGAAGCCGGCCGCATGGCTAAGCCGATCATCCTTGAGCCTATTATGAAAGTAGAAGTGCTTACTCCGGATCAGTACATGGGTGATGTAACCGGTGACCTTAACCGCCGTCGTGCAATGCTTGAAGGTATGGACACCCGTAACAACCTGCAGGTGATCAAAGCTAAAGTTCCGTTAAGCGAAATGTTCGGATACGTAACCCAGTTGCGTTCCCTTTCTTCCGGACGTGCGTCTTCAACAATGGAATTCAGCCACTATGCACAGGCGCCTAAAAATATAGAAGAGGAAGTGGTTACTAAAGCAAAAGGTAAAACAGCTGCCTCTGCCTGATTAATCAGAAGTCACAAAAAACCGCTTCCTGGCATATCCAGAAGCGGTATTTTAATTACAGCTATCTGTCATGAAAAGAAAATTCATAAACCTGTAAACTATATAACCCTTATCAGGGTTATGTTTAATAACTCTATTTTGAATTCAGCGTTTTAACTTAATTGTTAATATTCTGCTTATGTTAAACCCGGATAAAATTTACCATTCTATTTACCCGGATAAGAAAAATAAGACAACGGCTTAACCACCGGGTGATCCTTGCAACATGAAAGAAATATTAATTATATTTACATCTAAAACAGAACATTCCAGATGAAAAAGGCAATCTTCCCCTTAGTAATGACAATGACAGCTCTTCTATTTTGTACAACGGTCAATGCACAGGATGCAAAGGCTAAAGCAATACTGGATAAAGTAAGCGCCAAAATAAAAAGCATGAGCAGTATAAAAGCCAATTTCACCCTGACCATGAATAATGCGGCCGGGAAATCAACAGGAACACGGAAGGGCTCTTTTCTCATGAAGGGTAGCAAGTATAAAGTGGATATGGGGGAACAAAAGATAATTTGCGACGGTAAATCCGTATGGACTTATTTACCTGCCAATAAAGAAGTTCAGGTAACGACCTTCAACCCTAACGAACAGGCTTTATCTCCGGCAAAACTTTTTTCCGGCGCGTATAACAGCGAATACAAAAGCAGGTATGTCGGTGAAAAAACGGCGAGCGGAAAAAAAGTGGATGTGATCGAAATGACACCTATCAACACTAAAGCATTCAAAAAAGTACAGCTTTTTGTGGATAAATCATCCAATATGGTATCAGGTGGCAATATGACCGATAAAAACGGCGGTACATATGGATATTCCATTTCCGGTGTAACCGGCTCTACCATACCGGATGCTGAATTTGTATTTGACACAAAAAAACATCCGGATGTGGAGGTTATCGACCTCAGATAGTCGACCTGAATGAAATATCTTTAACAGCAATGATAACCACCTTTTCCAAATACGGGAAAGGTGGTTATTTTATTTATAAATCATTCTACTATAAACGAAGAAATACCCATAATAAACATTAGTGAAAATTCGTGCATTCGTGGCTGAATGAAAAGTTTTGCCACAAATACACGAATGAACACGAATACGATACAGTACACACTTTTCACCCTTAACGAAGTATAAAAATCTTTGTCTCGTCGCGCTCCGTTGCCCCGTTGCGTGAAACACAATCACACTATTAACTTCCCCTTTCTCCATCTACCCCATACGAGAACAGACGCTCCCAACAATAAAACACCTGAAATATACCAATACAGGTGCCCGGTCTTTTTCTCTACAACCAGGTATACCGGCACACCCGTATAATTCATCGCTGCCCAGTACCAGGGGTTCATCATCTCAGGATCAGAAATATTATTCAGATAATCCCGCTTGGCATCGGCCAGAGCCCTGTCAGGGAAATGACCTTTACTAAGCCGGTCATAAAAAAGCGCCATAATCCTTACAACAACATCATCATTCACCGGCCACTGTGATGCAATAACTCCTTTGATACCCTTACTTAAAAACGCCCGGTTGAGGCTCTCCATACCTTCTGCCGTTACCAGCTCACCGGAGGCCGTCTGACAGGCGGAAAGTACTACCAACGGGGCTTTTGAGGCCGTATAATCAATCTTGTCAATAGTTATTTTATCAGACAGCACAATATAAGGAGCATACCCGCTGTCTGCAACCGCATGTGTAGCTATATGTAAAACAGAGCTGCTGTTCATCGCATCCGTAAAAGTGCTGTCGTTAGCCTGGGCATCGCGGTACACCTGTCCCACATATCTATCCGAAATAATATGCTGTTCCGTTTGTACATATCTCAGGTCAGAAAATCCATCGTCATGAACACTTCTTGAAAAGAGCCGGATATCAGTGCGGAAAGTATCTGGTGTGCCCGAAAGTAAATTTAATAAGAGTGTATAAGTATAGACTATATTTTTCTCCATCGCTATGAAAATTTGGTCCCGGCACAAAGCATCAAAAGGTATAGCATAAATCATTCCGTCCGGAGAAAGCAGCCAATCCTTCTTATCAAGACTATCGTGACCGGGCATTACCATAGCTAATACATCCCGTGCTTTACTATAATACAGTGTGGGATGATTATTGAAAGCCTCCGGCCCCTCATAAAAATACCTTTTTAAGAAATCCCCCAGCTTTCCGCGTTCTGCTGAGCCAAGAGGCAGTTTATGCACCAGCGCATCGTCATGATGAACCGTTACCAGCCAACTATTGCCCGGCGAGCCGACACACCAGCTTACTATATCTTTTTGCCGGGACAGGTGCTTCACATATTGCATGAAAGTATTGTAGTCCGGTTGTTGAAACTGCTTTTCATAATGCCTTTCAGAGAGGTTAAAGTCAAAAATGATCTTTTCCGCTTCAGCCCTTAAAAGCATACGTTTAGCGGAATCTGCTTCAACCGCAATAGCATTCCATAGATATCGCAGGTCTTTTTTTGCATTATTCACTACATTATCGGTGCTGTCACTCAGCCATTGGTTAGCCCTGTCGATTTCCAAAAGCAATTGCCTCCCTTTCGATAGCTCTATACACCAAAGCATATCCATAGCAATAGATGGTTTATGCTCTTTTGTTGCGCCCTCATATAGTTCCGACAGTTTATTGAGCACTTCATTAAGCATAGTGCGATTATTAGCCGAGTTGAAATAATTACTCTCTTTACTGACGATAAACTGCTGTACCCGGTAATCGTTTTCGATAGTTTTGATATAAAGCTTTACTGCCGTATCCTTTTGTCCCAGTTTCCAATAACACCTGGCCATACCCGATAAAACATCAGTAATCGTATTATCGGGGAACAGAATATCGGTAGTCTTACCTGCCAATAAGTGCCGCGCCTTTTCAAAATCAGATAAGGAGGATAATATCTCGTTACGTTCAGACATAAGGATAGCCCTATGCAGATAGAACTTAGCCTTCTCCCTGTTCCTCGAATCAGGGAATTGCCGCTCTGTTATCCGGATCGCTTTATCAATCGACCTCAACGACAGATCCGCTTCACCTTTCTCCTTTGCCAGTTCACTCTTAAGCATAAGGGATGCAGCAAACCATACTACCGTGTCAGCCATTGCTCTGTTTACTTCAAATATCCGTACCGACCTGTCATTATAAGCTACAGCACTATCGTACCGGCCTGTACGTAAGTAACAGTTTGCCATTTCATTATAGAGCCGTGCGGCGGTCGCATCTTCTTTGTTATTATGAACCAGGCCGCTTCTGCATAAAGCAATCACACTGTCATACCTGCCCATCTGCGAAAGCGTGATAGCCTGGTTACCGTATAAAGAAGGTAAGATATCCGTTCTTCTCTCAGCTATCCCCTTATCAATAGCCCTGTCCTGGAGCAAGCGGGCTTTATCAAAATCGCCGGTTATAGTATACAGGCTGCCCAAAGGCTTTACAATATGCTCGTAGAAATCGACCCGGGAACCGGATAGCTGCATATAATAATTCAACCCCTGCTCGTAAAAGCGGATGGCCGGTAATACCCTTCCATAAGCCCTCAATACATATGCCATATTAAGCAGCAGGGATAAACGCAACTCCTTTCCTTCCGGAGTGATGGGTAAATACTGCAGCGCACCGGAAAACGAGTCCGGGTTATTTAAGAATATATCCGGCTCATCATAAACAATATCCAGCAAACGGTTTAGTTGCATTATCACTTCCCCCTCCCCTGTCATCTCTGTCCTGTTTCGAGGAACAGGTGCTTTCTCAGAACATCCGTTAATTAGGGAAAGAACAGCAATAAAAAATAAAAATACGATACACCTCATGGCAAAATTTTAAGCCGGTCCATACCGCACCTCCTGATCATCAAACTCATTTTGAATTTTTACTTTTGATTTAAAACCGCCAGGCCGCATATACATCCATAAACTGCCCCTTCCTCGTAGTATATATATAACGCAGGCCAATAGCCGGCCCCAAATATACCCTACCGATATTTACATCAATAAAAGGCTGCATCCCGAAATTGCGTTCATTCAGCTTACCTTCATAAACAGCTATAGGGCGCGACATTACAGTGTCTCCCGCCGCTCCAAATAAGTTATATATCTTACTTTCTTTAGCATCACGGTTAAAATCTATCTTGCCCATCAGTCCGGCACCCACGGAAAGGAAGCTATTGATATTGTACCTTACCTGTAAAGGAACAATACGCAACTGTGTGTACCGCTCTTCAAAAAAGCGACTGTAACTCATATAGCCATAATACCGGCCGTCTATCTGTACTTCCCCCTTTTCCTCTATATGCTCCATACTTCTCGATTGCTGCCAGGTATTTACATACAGCTCCACCTGCAGATAAGGCCTGCGGTAAGGCGCTAAGGGAGCCAGTCCTATTCCTGCCATCCAACCGCCTTTATCCTTCAGACTGGTCAGTCCGTCCGCAAGATCTGCCGAACGGCTCACCCCATGCCAGCCACCTATTAAGATAGGGGAAAGCGATTTTATAAAACGGCCTGTCGCATAATTGGTTGTAATAGGGTCGTTTTTGTCAAAAAATATCTGTGTCCTTCCTTTAAGTGCCTCGTTAGGTAACCTTCTGGCCGGCCTAACGGTAAACTGTATAAACCCTTTAGTGCTGTCTTTATCTGTAACATCTTCCGCCTTAGAGCCCGGCAGGCTGACACCTTTGAACAGGAAGCTCAGGGTATCCTGCTTCATATCATACTTCCAGCATCCCCTGTCCTGCTCCGACCTACAAGGGACACAACGGGGATACAGATGCAACAGTTCAAACGATTCGGGATCTGTATGAGGAGGCAACTGCACTTCCAGCCTGATATTTTTGGCATCTCCTTCTCCATCATTCTGAAATTGTACTTTGTATTTCAGCTTTTTCTTCCGGTTCACCAGCCGGTAGCTCAGCCGGGCCTGTTTCAACGACATTTTATTGGGGTCATGCGAGGCCACAATCGGTATATCCAGCTGATGCACCATAGCTGTGCCGTTTTCCGGTATATAAATGCCCGTTATGGTCACCAGGGCATTGGTATCCTTCAGCATTTCCGGCGTTATATCTAAGTTGATGAGGCTAAACTGGGCCGTATCCGCCTTTGTTTGCACCTCGTACGTAGCAACAGTCCGGTAACTTTTATACAAATTGGAAAAATAGCGGATAGCCTCTTCCGTAGTCAGGCTACGATCTGCCCTGTTACCATAATCCGGGCTGCCACTTTGTGTAATGGTCACCTTTTGTACGGATGCCCACAAGGGTTGCAGTTGCAATGAATCACCCGGTATTATTTTTTCATTATTATATTGTGACTGCCCTCTGTACACAAAGCCTGGTGCCCCGTATATCTTTTCATTGGTCAGTAACAAAACTTTTCCCTTCCCTTTATCGGGTGATCTGACTCCCGCAACAATCACCATATCCTCTCCCGGCAAAGCATCCGCATTTTTTGACAATTGAAAAACACCATTAGCCGTAAAGAAATTCTGTTCTGCCACGGAGGCCGGCCGGCCGGCAACAAAAACTTTCTCATTAACCTTTACCGGCTTCTTTGGTCTCGGCGGGCGGGTACCGAAGTCATAATTATTGGTAGCATACAACTTAACCTCATAGTCACCATCCGACCGGTACACGTGCTGAGGTGCCTCTTCCGTGCTAAAATGGCCGTCGCCAAAATCCCACAAATAAGTATAAAAAGGCGCCCGTCCTCCCGGTATAGCCTGCAATACGGGTAGTTCAGCCCTGAAGGTTGTTACAGCCCCGGACTGATGTGTATAGATCGCAGCTTCCTGCTGAGGTGGTATCTGCGCACAGATCAACTGATGTACCAACAAACAAACTAACAGTAAAGACAGCTTGTTTTTCATGATTTATTATTTTTTATTTGCGTAAAATAAGAAATTCTGTATTGACCAGTACAAAAAACATGATGCATCCGGATCAAAAATATATTACTTACTTACAGCACAACGACTACAAAGGTATTGAACAAATATATCGTTTATATGCCGGTAAAGTATCACGGATGATCGTCGCCAACAACGGAACGGAAGAAGATGCTGCGGACGTTTTCCAGGAAGCGCTGACCGATATTTATAAAAGCAGTGCCGGTGGCACATTTCAGCTTACCTGTCCCTTTGAAGCCTACTTAATCATCGTATGTAAAAGAAAATGGCTGACACAGCTGAGAAACCAGAAAAAAATACAGGTAACAAATATAGAAGAACAGGTATATACAGGAGCGGAAGATGAACGAAGGGAAGCGGAAAGGCTTGCCTTGATGACGGAAAGAGAAAGGATCGTAATGCAACTGCTGGAACAGCTAAGCGCCACCTGCAGGGAAATCATCAAGGCATGTCTCTCGTCCACACAACAGGAGCAGATCGCTGCCCGGATGGGTATTACTTACGGATACCTCAGAAAGAAAAAAAGCGAGTGTATGTCGGGGTTATCCAAATTAGTAAAAAGGCACCCTATGTTTAAAAACTAATCCGCAGATCATGGAACACTATTTTAATAAAATACAGGATTATATTGACGGCTTGCTTTCCGAAGAAGAAAGAAAAGAATTCGAAAAGCAGCTGACCATTGATACGGCATTACGGGAAGAAACTCTTCTCCGGCAGGAGCTGAACAACACGATACAAAAGCATTTACAGTCAGAGCAGCGCCTGGGAGAAATGACGGAAACGCTGGAACAGCTGAAACAGGCTCATTTCTATAAAAAAAATATAGTGAGCCTGAACAAACGCAAGTGGTTATACACCATTTCTGCTGCAGCAGGAATGATGCTTATACTTTTTTTATCCGGCATATTCAACAGTACACAATTCGACCGCCTTCCTGAGCTGACCACTTCCGTAACACGCAGTAATGCTGCAGCCGGCGCACAACAGGAAGCCATAGATGCCTTTAACCGTCAGGAGTATAATACAAGTGCGGCAATTTGGGAAAAGCAAAGAACAGAGGAAAAAGATTCGAATGCCACAACTATTTATTATCTCGGCCTGTCTTATATAGGACAAAAACAGTATAATATGGCCATTCCGCTACTGGAACAAATTGCCGGCGGGCCTTCCGTGTATAAGGAGGAAGCTGCTTATTTTGCCGGATTTGCTTATTACAAAACAGATCATTCTTCACAGTCTGCTTACTGGTTAAAGCAGGTAGGGCCAAAAAGTCCATACCACAAAAAAGCCCGGAAACTTTTAAATAAAATGAAGGCCGCTTAGCCTGGTGGTAGCCGTTTCTATAAAAAACAAAAAAATTTCCGGTAACCCGGGTAACAATTCTTCAAAACCCGCAATCTACCATTAAACAACCTCTTTAAAACAAAACAAAATACCAGTTATGAAAAACGCACATTTCTACAAGCAGTTAATTGCAGGCGTTACGGCACTGTGCCTGTGTATGGGGCAGCGCGCCTTGTCCCAGTCGCTGCAGCCGGGCATGGATGCTGTAGTAACCATGTATTCCGCCTCTCCTAATCAGCCCGTGGCTATGGTGAAGCGCATCGGTGACCCTATAGGTTCGGGAGCTCCCTTCAACAACAACTGGACACCTCCTGCCATAGCGCCCGCTATTACTACGTGGACACCTGCTAACATGGGCCAGGTATTCGGAACAACAATAGATGCGACAGGCAATGTCTATTTTGCAGCTACCGCAGGCTATTACGGAGGTACCTATCCCAGCATGGCCAGCCTGATCCCTGCTGTGGTAGCTCCAGCTTCTATCGGCCCTAACGGGTTTCACGGGGTAGGCGCAGGTAATGAAGTGGGGCTTATTTATATGGCCGAATCATCCAATTTAAACAACGTATCCGCCATCGTAACTGCTGAAAATGCCGGAGCTCCTACCAGCCCGGGGGTCAGCTCCGGCACAGGTACTAAAAAGATTCCCAATACCGGCTATGGTATAGGCAATGTTGCTTTTTCCGCAAGATACAACAGGCTATACCTGACCAATCTTGAAGACGGTAAAATATACTCGCTTATACAAAGCAATGGAGCCAATAATGGCGAGGTAGAGGATATATTTGATCCCTTTACCGCGGATAATGGCACCAGTGGTATCGCTCCTCATGGCGAAAGGCTTTTTGCCATCGGGGTCAATAATGAATTTGACGGAACCACACGCGTATATTATTCCGTGTTAAAAAGTATAACCGCCGGTGTAGGCAGCTTGTCCGAGATCTGGTCCGTTGCCTTAACCAATACCGGAAAATTCCTTCCGGCCACCAACACCCTGGAAATACAGGTACCCGTCAACACCAATATGAGCTATGGCGGCACTTATGTGTCCGATCTGGCTTTTTCGGTGAGGGGTGAAATGCTGGTAGCAGAGAAAGGTGACCCTCATAACGCGAATGTTTACCAGTATTATGGCAGGCATAACGCCTGGTCAGTAGCGGAAGTACAATATGTATCAGACTTTAGTATCAATAAAAACTCGGGAGGCGGTGTGGATTACGGATTTGTAAAAACAGCAAGAGGTGAAATGGTCTGCGACAGCCTGATCTGGACCATGGAGAATGCATGGGGTGGCGTGAAATGGTATGGATTGCAAAGTATTCCTCATACCGGCTACACCGGCCCGGTTTCTTCCTACCCGTCACAGGCTTATATCGTAGACTTAGACGGTTATCCTAATGGCGATCCTTTTAACTGGGTGCAGAAAGGAAGATTCGGTGATGTCGTATTTTTTGACGGAGATTGTAAAAATGGCGGTCCTACAGATATATGCGGGAAAGTAAACATCGAAGTACGCCGGAACCAGGAGGGTTGCTGTTACGATATTTACGTGTCCAACCAATATCATAACGCCTACTTCACGGGGCTGGAAATAGAAACAGAGCATCTGAACATAGATAACGTGACTGCCGGAACTGTGTGGGGCGGCATTACATATAAAGAAAGCCATCATGTAGTATTCGGTGACACCTCAAAACGCTGGTACATGCCAAAAGACTCTTCCGGGAAAGGGGAGGGTTTCCTATTGGCCAATATTTGCCTGTCCGGTTCGGGCAGTGATGTAATCAAGATCACTTTAATAGGCAATGAGCCACAGTTCGACACAGTATGTGTTAAAGAAGTAAAAATTGAAGGTTGCGGCGTTCCGGTAGATACAAACTGCGTGGGCATACTTAACCAGAATGCGGTGTGTGAAAACGGCGTAGCTTACATGGAATTCCAGGTTAAAAACAACAGCTCATTCACCATGCGCTCCCTGACTTTTTATCCGCTCAACCCCAATGTAAAAACCCAAAGCAGCTTTTTCCCGATCGATGACCTTGCACCGGGTGCTATATCACCCGTGTATAAAGTACCTTTGATCGTTAAAGACGGCGATACATCTGCCTGCTTCTTCTTCTCTGCCTGCGACCTGAACGTCTTCCCCGGAACCTCCGGACAGTATCCCAAGTACTGCTGTATGGACAGCATACCTTACTGTATTACCATACCGGCATGTGACGGCTGCGATGCCGTAGAGCTCAAAGCAGTGCGTGAAGAAGGTGCCAGCTGTTGCTACAAGCTGGATCTGACCAATAACAACTTGGGCAGCCGCATTAAATGTGCCCGTTTTAAAGGTGTGGGCGGAACACAGTTCGCTATATTATCGGGTTGGAATATCCAGGCACCTGTGTCCAGCAACGACATTACCATATGTGCACCTGGCAACGGCGTAGGCAGCGGAACCTATCCGGGATTTGCCTCTTTCTGCCTTACCGGCACCTCTACCCCGCCGCACACAGTTACTGTTGAGTTGCTGGATGAAAACGGGCGGGCTATTTGTGCACAGGACCTGATGTTCGAAGACTGCGAGCTGGTTGAACCTACATGCGCCAATATAGTGGAAGACTCACTGTATTGCGACGGAAAGGAAACAAAGCTGACCTTCTCTATTCAAAATAACAGCAACTTCTCGCTCCACCAGGTTGACCTTCGTCTTTCCGATACCAGCTTTAAACTGGATACATACCTGATATTGCCCGATCCGCCTATCGCACCGGGGGCAACTGCCGGGCCGTATACCATCACTATCGACAGCAGTGCAGCCAATGCAGAGCATTTCTGCCTGTACCTGACCGGCCATAACAATGTATATATACCGGACAGTCTTGCCGCAACACAATGTTGCACCGATTCGCTCGGGGTTATATGTCTTCCTTTCTTGGTATGCGACAGCACAGGATGCTGTGCTTTTGAAGACCTTATTATACCTAACGGTATCACTCCTAACGATGATGGCTTTAATGATAAACTCATCATACAAAACAGTGAAAAATGTAAGGACATAGCTATTACCGTCTTCAACAGATGGGGAAATATAGTGTACCAGGACAAACAATATGCAAACAACTGGGGTGGTACGAACAATAACGGGAAGCTGCTGCCTCAAGGTACATACTATATTGTCATTGAACTGTCTTCGGGAGCAAAGAAAGCTATGTATATAGATATCAGGTATTAAAAAGTAAAAAACTCACTTCCATATGAAAACAAAAACCGGGAGTTGCCTATCACCATGTTTTCCCGGTATATTTCTTCCACAACAAAAAAATACAGTTATGAAAAAGATCTTGTATTCCTTAATAGCAGGGTGTTTAACCACCACTTCCCTCGTAGCGCAACAAGAGCCTCAATATTCTCAAAACCAATTCAACAGCATGCTGATGATCAACCCGGCTTACGGCGGAAGCAGCGGTTGCTCCAGCGCGGCATTACGCTTCCGCAAGCAATGGACCGGTTTTGAAGGCTCGCCCACTACACTCGGGTTTATTGGCGAAACACTTATCCCTTCAACCCGCCTCGGAGCGGGTATCCACCTCAACCACGATGTCCTGGGCATTGACCAGGCCACCAGCATTGACGCTAATATTGCCTATCATTTACCGGTAAGTGAAACAGGCACCTTCTCTTTCGGCTTTAAAGGTGGCGCTACCTTTATGAAGTCAGACTTCAGTAAGCTGGATGGGGTACAGCCCGGTGATCCGCTATATCTGGTGAGCCAAAGCAGCACCATTCCATTTATCGGTCTGGGTGGATTATACTATACGGATAAATTTTATGTGGGATTCTCCATTCCGCGGCTTATCTCTTTTGAAAAATCAGGTGTGCGCAACCCGATCGCTACAGCCCACTACTATCTGAATGCCGGTTATCGCATTGAGATAGACGAGCAGATAGAACTGCGTCCGGCCATACTGGCCAAATACCAGGATAAAGCCCCTCTATCTGTTGACCTGGCCATGGATGCCTGGTATAAGAATACTGTCGGCGTAGGTGTGGCATACAGGACCGGAGATGCTATCAATATGATGTTGAAAGGAAAATACAAATCGTGGTATTTCGGGTATTCATACGACTTCAATATCTCTACGCTCAAACCTTACAACAATGGTTCGCACGAGCTGTTCATAGGCATAGAGCTTTGTCGCGACAAATCGCCCGGCGATCCTACACGTAACAATAATATCCGCTACTTCTAACTATAGTAACCGTATTAAAATAAGCTACCGGTTTCAAAGCCTGGGGAGATGTCTCCACTTCGGTCGACATGACGGTACTTGGGTCAGTTATTTTGACTAATATACTTAAGACACAACCGGATATTACAAACATTTTCTAATCACAACAAAAAGATTACAGATGAAAACGACATGGCTTACATTCTTACTTCTGTGCTGCTCCATATTGCTATCCGCTCAAAAACGGGAAGCCGACGAGCACTTCCGGTTATACCGCTATGCAGAAGCTATACCGTTGTATGAAAAATACATTAATAAAAATACAGGCGACTATGATGCCGGCACCAAACTGGCCATTGCCTATAAGCTTACGAACAATGTAGATAAGGCAATCGAAACCTACAAAACCATTGTGCAGCTCCCGGAGTCAAAGCCTGACGACCTCCTGCAGCTGGTTCAGCTCCTTCAGATCGTACAAAATCAATCGGAAGCACGCCAATATGCTGTGCAGTATCGGCAAAGAGCTCCGGGCGATAAAGCCAACACGCTCATAGAGTCATTAGATAACTATGTACAGTATATGTCTACTGCCGATAATTATAAGCTGACCTGCAAAACCGGGCAATACCCTTATTCTGTTTTATCCGTTTACCCTTTGAGCGAAAGACTCATCGTAACTGCAGAAAACAAAAAAGGCAAGTCCAATAAATGGACGGGCAGAAGCTTCACAGACCTGTATGTTACCGACGCCTCTTTTTCCGAATTGTCGCCCTATGCCGCAGAGCTCATGTCTGACTACGATGATGGTATAGCCACCTTTACACAGAACGGACAGATCATATACCTGACAACCGCCAATAAAAACACCGTAAATGAAGACCAGGTTAACACCCGGAAGCTGATGATAAAGACAGGGAAATATGTAAGCGGTAAATGGGAGGAAACAAAAGACTTCCCCTACAATTCAGATGCATATAATACAGCACACCCTACCATAAGCAGCGACGGGAACCTGCTCGTCTTCGCATCCGACATGCCCGGCGGGCAGGGAGGAATGGACCTCTATTATTGCACGAAAGAAGGGGCAGCCTGGTCACAACCGAAGAACATCAGCACCCTGAATACCTATGGAAATGAAATATTCCCGGTATTTCAGGACGACAATACGCTGATCTTTTCCTCTAATGGCTTACCTGGCTTAGGCGGACTGGATATGTACAGCAGCCTGTGGAATGGCGCAGGATTTACTGCAGCAAAGAATATGCAGGCGCCGCTCAATTCTTCTTACGATGATTACGGCTTAATCTCCAAAGACAATCTGGAAAGTGGCTACCTGACCTCCAACAGGTCTGGAAATACACAGGTTGATGATGTATATTATTTTGCTAATGCTAAGCATACTGCAACCGTTGCCACAACAAAAGGTACCACCTTACGTATTAAAGTCCTGGATAAATATACGCTGACACCATTGCCCTACGTCTCCGTAACGGTAAAAACAAAAAACGGAGAACCCTTTCACAAGGGGCTTACAGATGAAGATGGAGAAATAGCCATAGAACAGATCCCCCAGGGCGCCTACCAGATACAAGGTACGCTGAATGATGTAACTACTACCATCGCCCATGTGGAAGAAACGGAATTCCGGCCCGGGGTATCCGAAGTCAAAAAAGAGCTGTTGCATAACGATCCGCGCTTCACCATGAAAGGTATCGTTATCAATGCAAAAACCAGCAAGCCGGTAGAAGGTGTAACTGTTACCTGCCTGAATAAAACACACAATTTCAGTCGTACGTATGTAACCGGTGCAGACGGAGTATTTTTCTTCCAGCTGGAACAAAAAAGCGACTTCTCCGTTTCGGGAAAGAAAAGCGGATGGCTCTCCAGTGAAACAGCCGAGGAAACAACCAAAGGGCTTGACCGCTCCAAAGAGCTGTATGTAAAGCTGAGCATCGCCCTGCAGCAACCCAGCAGCAACGACATCATCCGTCTTGACAAGATCTATTACGATTATGACAAGTGCGATATCAAAACTGCTTCCGCACTGGAGCTCGACAGGCTGGTAGCTCTGCTCAACGATTACAGCGACATGCAGATCGAACTATCTTCACATACCGATTCCCGCGGCTCTGATGCCTACAACATGCGTTTATCGCAGTGCCGGGCAGACGCGGCTGTACAATACCTGCTTGATAAAGGTATCAGCAATAGCAGGCTTAAGGCTGCAGGATACGGCGAAAGCAGGTTAGTCAACAAATGCAGTAACGGTGTTAGCTGCCCCGAAGATATGCACCAGCAGAACAGAAGGACAGAATTTAAGATAATCAGTTGTGATAGTTGCCCGATGGTTGGTAACTAAGAATTTTTTGGTTCTTCGTCGAAATCAGTGGAATTGGAGTTGCCGGCACTTCATACAGAACGCTCAGGATCGTTCTTTGTCATTGCGATGCATTGCGAGGAGTTGCGAAGCACGAAGCAAAGCACTTCCCATGAGCAATATTCAAGAATGAATCGAAAAGGGAAAAGGCTGAAAAAATCAGAAGCAATCTCTGCTAAGTACTACAGCACTCCCCATGAGCAACGTAGAGATTGCTTCTGAAAATTTTTGATGCCCCATTCCATTTTAAAAACTAACTTATTCGCTTATCAAAAATTTTGCATCGCAATGACCCATGGAGAGTGCAAGTGGGAGAACAGGCAGAAAAACACAACATTGCCCAACACCCACACTACCCCCACCCGTCATTGCGATGTATTTTTCAGCCCAAAGCAATATTGAAGAATGAACCGAAAAGGGAAAGGGCTGAAAAATCAGAAGCAATCCCTAAGTACTGCAGCACTCCACATACGGATCCTCAAGGTCGTTCTTTGTCTTCGGCCTTATTTTCAAATTCCACACTTAATGACGAAGAACCAATTTTTTTCTTACTGAAAAACGGGTACACTCACCAATTATTGGGAACTTTGCAAAAAGTTTAAAAGATGAAAAATACATCAATATCACTCGGAAATTATTTTGACCAATTCGTTAGTAGTCAAGTTGCAGCAGGTCGTTACAAAAACGTCAGTGAAGTTATTCGAGCAGGGCTTCGGCTTTTGGAAGACGAAGAAAGCAAAGTCATTGCTTTGAGAAATGTCATTCAGAAAGGAATAGATAGTGGAATTGCCCACGATTTTGACCCTAAAAAAAATCTTGAAAATTTAAAAGCAAAGCGAACCGCAAATGGCAGAATACAAACTAACCAACAAAGCGGTTGAAGATTTGAACCAAATTTGGGGATATACGATTTACAAATATGCAGATTATCACAACGATGGTGTTGTCTGCTGTAAACTATAGTGGTCAAGTATGCTCTGGTTAGGCTGTTATAGCGATGTTTAGATCCCTACGGGATGACCATGGGGAGTGTGCTGGGGAATTAATCGTTTGATAGTGGAGTAATATATTCCGGATTTTGACTGAAATCTATCTGGAAGGGTTAAATACTGAATGGAGCAAAATTCTTGCAGAGAGGAACGAAACGATATTCTTCAATTCCTGAGTATTTAATAAAATGGCGACTATTTAGAAAACCCTAAATATAGTGAGCTCATTAAAAACGATGCATCGTTGCGCTCCGTTGCATCGTTGCGTGAAAAGCCCGGGCTTTCTTATAAAGCAATATCTCCATTTATCAATCTGATTATCAAAATATCAATCCCAGCTCTATAGCCCTCTTCACCAGGCTGGTAGATTTTTTAACGTCTAATTTCAGAAGCAGATTTTTCCGATGAAAATCCACCGTATTCTTACTGATATATAGCTTCGTTGCAATATCCTGGCTGCTGTAATCGGCTGCAATAAGTTGCAGCACTTCTTTCTCTCTTTCTGTCAGCAACGGATTTTGGGGACCTTTGTAGGATGAAGGCTTTAAAACATCCCTCGCCTGCCTGTTGATGATCGGATCAAAATAATACTCCTTTTTATAAACCGTTTGAATAGCATCCAGCAATACTTCCTCACCACTGCTCTTTAGTACATAGCCCATTACCCCGTACTTTATCATGGATTTAATGTAATAAGGATGCTCTATATTGGTAAAAGCCAGAATAACGAGATCGGGATAGGCTTTATGCAGCTCCCGTACCAGCTCTTCCCCGCCCTGTTCCGGCATTTGTATATCCATCAATAATACGTCCGGATAGTTTTGTTGCATATCCCTGAACAAAGCTTTACCGCTTAGGTACGCACCGACTACCTCAACAAAAGGTATATCTGCAAGCATGCTTTGCAAGCCTCTTATCAACATGGGATGATCGTCTACGATGGATACTTTAATAGAATGCATGGAATATAGAAACGGTATTTTTTAATTTCAAAGATAATAAAATGATCAATAATGTTTGTGGCCGGCTACATACATCTTCTTATCATAACATCATTCTTTTTGATCCGGCTCTCTTTCTGCTTCAACCTTCTCTCTGGCGCGATTAGCTTCTTCATAAGGCACTTCCAGCTCTACTGTTGTGCCTTTTCCTTTGTGGGATACAATAGATAAATGCCCCAGCAGCTTCTCTGTCCGGTTATGGAGGTTTTGCAGTCCCATGCCGTAGGACACGGCGCTTGTATCAAAACCTTTACCATTATCTGAAACAATGACATTCAACCGATCATCATGAAACATAAGTTGTATGACCAATTGCGTTGCTTCCGCATGTTTGATTACGTTATGCACCAGCTCTTCTATCATCCGGTAGACAGCGTCATTTTGTTTAGGCTCCAATATGGTGGCCTGCCCATACAGATGCAGCTCTATCTTCACGTTCCCGTCTTGTTTCATACGCGAGATGAGCACCTCTATAGCTTTTACCAGGTCACGGTGGTAAGCCAGCTCCGGTACAAGATTATGGGCGATTGTCCGGATCTCCTTTCTCATTTCCTGCAATATATCCAGGCCCTCCTGATAGGTTTCCGTACCGGCAAGAGGAACAGTGCCTGTTTTCCTGCCTAAAGTAGCATAATTCATTATAGCTGCGGACAACAATACCCCCACACCATCATGCAGATCGCGGGCTATACGTTTTCGTTCCTCTTCTTCTGCTTCCATAATAGAACGAAGCCGCCTTACTTCCATATTCCTTTCTATAAAAGCCATTTTCTCTTTTTGCAGCTTTTGCCGGTTCCGATAAAAATTAATCAATAGTAGAACGAGTAATCCGCCACAAAGGACAATGCCGCCTATCCACAGGTTCTTTTCGCGTAGCTGGCTTTCTTTAATGTGCAGCAGTAGCTTTTGTTGTTTCAACTCTTTGCTGATTTCTTTCGTACGGAATTGTGCTTCCGTCCGGCTGATGATTGTTGCTATTTCTTTATCCCTGATCGTATCCAATAGTTGCGAATGTTTCCTTTGATAGAGATAGGCTAAATCGTTATGGCCCGTTTTGGCATAGCTTTCTGCAAGCGCCCAATAGGCATATATTTGCTCGTTACGTTTCCCTTGTTGCCCTGCTATAACTAACGATCTTTTGTAATAACGTATGGCAAGTTGATAATGGCCACTATTAATATAAATGCTACCTAAGCCCTGTTGCAGATGAAGATTTTGTCTCGCAGTTGAAGGTGATGCTGCTATAGCCGAATCAAAATAAAGCTTTGCTTTTTGCTGATCGCCTTCTAAGCTATGCATCGTTCCGAGGGCCGTATAATTCATTTGCACCCGGCTCCAATTATTTAAGCCTTTGTAAAGATCAGCAGACAGGCCCCAATAGTAAGTAGCCGAATCTATGTTCTTTTTTCTGTAGTAGATAACACCTGTACTATAATACTTCTGCGCCTGCGCCGCAGAATCCTTCCACGCTACCGGGGTTTTATTATACTGCTGTACATAATAAAGCGCCTGATCAACCTGACCGGCTGCAATAAGGGCTGATGCCATATTAGCATATACGGACAAAAGCAGGCCTGTATCTTTTATGTTGTCTTTATTTATGCTCATTATAGCTTTGTGGTACCAATGAATAGCAGAGTCATAATACCCTTCTGTAAAATGTAAAAGGCCCAGGTTATTGAATATCTGGGGAAATAGCGAACGATCGTCAGCAGCACCTAAGTAGCAATAAGGAAGACATTCCGTAAAAGCCGCTTTACTTTCCTGGTATTGTTCTTTATAATTGTATAAACAACTGCCCAGGTTTATTAAAGCATAAGCCATGCCCCGACTGTACCCCAACCTCCGGCTTTCGGACAAAGCAGATCTATATAAGCTGATAGCACTATCCGGTGCATATTTATTGACTTGAAGCCCCTGCCGGATCAGCGCTAATACCTGATCTTCAGCTTTATGCAACCTGCCGATGGACATATTTCTTTCCTGGCCGGAAGCTACTGTACAAGATGCCCAAAGTATAAAGACTGCTATAGCTGCATAGATATGTTTACTGAGGAATTTAGATTTAATTTTCATAACCACAATTTACGAACAGGGATTAATACAGAAATAGATTGTATGAATCATTTCCGGCTTCAAACTGGATGGGCTATTGCTTCCGTTACGCAAACAAATATAATTAAGTCTGATTGAAATCAGTATATCCTTAAAAACTACCCACCGCAGAAAACTACTATAAATAGTAGTACGCGTACTTAACCAAATAGAGATATTTGTGATGAACATAGCGGTAGAAATTAGCTATTACCGCTACAGTTTTTATTTCTTCACTCTTTATCTTTTTTAATTATGCAATTCAAAGATTTACTATTCAAGCTATTATTTTCTTTTTACTTCCAGTTCAATATTAAGCACACTCTTTCAATCGGCTTATCTATTCTATTATTCCTTACAACAGCAAATGCTCAAACTTTGGAGTGGGCAAAGAACATGAAAGGATATAAGTCCGATGAAGGGTTTGGCGTGGCCACAGATAGTAAGGGCAATGTGTATTTGACAGGAAGCTTTGGATCAGATACAATTGACTTTGCCCCAGTTGGCAATGGAGGGATGCTGATGCGTACAAGAGATAGCAAACCTGGCCCTGATATTTTTTTGGCCAAATTTGACTCGAAAGGCCATTTGCTATGGGTAAAAAAAGGAGCAGAAGGAAAAGGTGCCGATAACAGCTATGGGATAGCCATAGACAATAAAGATAATGTTATAATTATAGGGAACTTTGCATCGGATACGATTGATTTTAATCCCGGTGGTAGCGGAGGAAAATTCATTAATGCAGGAGGATATTCGGATTTCTTTTTAGCCAAATATGATTCAGCTGGAAATTTTATCTGGGCCAAAGGTATGGGAGGGAATAACACGGACAATGGCCAAGGTGTAACTGTAGATATTCATGGTAATATATATATATCTGGAAGTTTTAAATCTGATTCTGTCAATTTTAACCCGGGAGGGAATGGAGGCACACTTAATCTTGCCGGCGGGTTTGGTAGTGGAAATATGTATATAGCAAAATATGGCCCAGATGGAAAATTCCTCTGGGCTAGAAATACTGAAGATGATGGAACTCAAAAGGCCAATGATATCGCTGTGGATGATAAAGGGAACGTGTATGTGACTGGAGGTCTCTACTCAACGGTAACTGATTTTAATCCTGGCGGTAAAGCAGGGAAGATATCAGGGGCGTCCAAGGATAAAATATACTTGGCAAAATACGGTACCGAAGGTAATTTTATGTGGGTTATAGGCATAAGTAATGCTATTGCCTCTGGCAGTAGTAGTATAGTCGTCAATGGTAACGCTGTATATATAGCAGGGAGCTTTAGTGATACGGCTGATTTTAATCCCGGTGGTAACGGGGGGAAACTAGCTCCCGGAAGTTCAATTTATAGTGCTTTCTTCGCTAAATACGATACAAGCGGAATCTTTATTTGGGCAAAGAGTATAGAGCCTAACTCGACTGCG
>JBEBVI010000011.1:0-26866 GCA_040392805.1 Taibaiella helva | reverse complement strand
AGAAAAAACCCCGTAAACATTACGAGGTTTTTTATTTAAGTCCAATAAAAAAATTTCAGTAATCGGATAATCCGCAGGACAATCCGCTCAGCGCTTGTTCCAGCTGGGTATCATTGGGAGCAATGCCATGCCATTCGTGAGTGCCTTCCATAAAGGATACGCCGCTGCCCATGGAGGTATGCATCAATATACATACAGGCTGCCCTTTGCCGCTTGCTTTCTTTGCTTCATCCAATGTGTCCAGTACAGCTTCCATACTGTTACCTTGCTGCAGTTCAATAACCTTCCAGCCAAAAGCTTCAAACTTTGCCCTTAAGTCGCCGAGGCAGAGCACCTGGTGTGTTGGACCGTCAATCTGCTGACCGTTATAATCTATAGTAGCGATAAGATTATCTACTTTGTGATGCGCAGCAAACATTATGGCTTCCCAGTTTTGCCCCTCCTGCAGCTCACCATCTCCATGCAAAGAATATACAAACCTGTCATCACCGTTCATTTTTTTTGCCAGTGCCGCCCCTACGGCCACGCTCATACCCTGCCCTAAAGAGCCGGACGCGATCCGTACACCGGGTAGGTGTTCATGTGTGGCCGGGTGTCCCTGCAAACGGGAATTGATCCTCCTGAAGGTAGCCAGCTCCTGTACCGGGAAATAACCGCTTCTGGCCAATACGCTATATAATAATGGGGATATATGACCGTTGGACAGGAAAAACAGATCTTCGCCAATGCCATCCATCTGAAATGCCGGATCATGTTTCATCACCTTAAAATACAAAGCCGTGAGAAAGTCGGCACAGCCTAACGAGCCACCCGGATGGCCGCTTTGTGCTCCGTGCACCATTCTGACGATATCGCGGCGCACCTGGGTGGCCATCTCTTTCAGTTGCGGAATTTCCATTTGTGTTTTAAAATTTTTGCAAAAGTAAGTAATCGATTTGGAAGAGCTTGTTTAAAAATTAAATAATAGATTGCATGTCGACAAAATGATACAGCTCTGGTACATATTTACGCATCCTGTATCCGTCAGCAATACAATATTTTGCTGTATGATCCGATATATTTTATACTTTCGGTTTTCAAAATGCCAGGTTCACAAAACACTTTTTCATGTTCAGCTATTGGGAGCAACAATCGTTTCTGAGATATGACCATATCGTTATCGGAGGAGGTCTAACCGGCCTGCAAACTGCTATTGAGCTAAGGGAACAACACCCCTCACATAAGATACTGGTGCTGGAACGAAGCCTTATACCTTATGGAGCCAGCACAAGAAATGCCGGCTTTGCCTGTATGGGTAGCCTGACGGAATTAGTAGCCGACATAGAACAATCGGGGGAAGAAGCTATGACCAGCCTGTTCCATAAAAGACTCAAGGGCCTGATCACATTAAGGAAACGCTTAGGGGATGAGGCTATCGGGTACCGGGAGAATGGAAGCCATGAAGTGATCACAGACAAGGAACTGCCAGATCTGCAGCTTATCGATAAGGTAAACGAATTACTGCGCCCGGTATGTGGTAAGAACCCGTTTAGAATAGCAGCTTCTCACGCTTCTACATTCGGTCTTTCAGCAGCATGGTGCAAAGCGCTTATAGAGCAGAGCTGCGAAGGGGAGCTACATACGGGGAAATTAATGGCAGGCCTTACCGTTTACTGCCTCCAGCACGGAATAGAGATAAAGACTGGCGCTTCTGCGACCGGCTTCAAAGAAGAAGATAATGCTGTTGCCGTTTTTATTCCCGACCCGGTTCGCAATACGGAACTCTGTTTCAAAGCAGGTAAGCTTTTTATCTGCACCAATGCCTTTACTCCTTCGTTATTACCTCAGGCGGAAATGTCTCCCGGACGGGGACAGGTACTGATCACCAAGCCGGTAATCGACAATATGCTGAAAGGCATATTCCATTTCGAAAAAGGTTATTACTACTTCCGGGAAATTGACGGCCGTATTCTCTTCGGAGGTGGCCGGCACACCGATCTCCAAACGGAAACAACGGACCATATTGCCCTGAACGGGCAGATACTGGCCGACTTAAAATATAAGCTGGAGCATTTCATTATGCCCGGCAAGCCGGTAGAAATTGATATGACCTGGTCGGGAATTATGGCATTCGGTCATACACGTTTACCCATAGTAGAGCAACACGGAGAACGGGTATACACTGCTTACCGTATGGGCGGCATGGGCGTTGCCCTGTCGGCACTGGCAGCTAAGGAAGTAGTGGAAATAGCACAGGATAATGAGTGTTAGGCCAAATTGAGTATCTAAAGAAGAGATATGTAGCACACAGATAACGCAGATTTTGATTTTTGACAGCTTCTTCTGCGTCGTATAAAAATCTGTCTCAACCTTTTTTTTCAACATTCTCCGCACAACGTTGTTAGTTTCATCGCCAGCAACATACGGAATCATACTCTCCCCACACTCCAGGCCTGGGCAGGATGTGCAAAGAGTGCTTTGGTACGCTTCCATGTATCCTTAAAAAGATCTGAATGCCGGTATTGCTCCAGGGCATTTTCATCTTTCCAATGGCTGTAGGTAAAAAATACGCTGCTGCCATTCTTTTCATTCCACAGTTCCAGATGCGTACATCCTTCAAAATTCCGTATCAATGATTCCCGCTCACGAAACAGCTCCAGGAAATGATGCACCTCCTGATCCCGGAAAGACATCTTAACTATTCTTATGATCACAAAAATTCGATTTTGATATTTTGATAAATAAACAGCCGTTCATCCACCTGCTGCATTAACCTTAAACCCAACAGCGAGGAGGCCTTACCCCCGTTTATAGCTAACTCCATAAAACCGGAGCTGTTAAACAGGCACAATTTTTCCCCTTCAGGCACATCAGCATAATGCTCACTGATCCGGTCGATGGAATCGCGCACAAAAGAAATTCTGAAGCGGCGCCCCTTCCTGTATGCCTCAAACTGTTGCCGGGTAATATTGATAACCACATTCTCATACCGGTCTATGTGTATCACTTTACATTCGATAGTACGGTCGTCTTTTACAATAACCCCCTGCAATACGGGATGAGTCCCGGGTTCAGCAGGTTCCAGGTATTCCGCATCCATTTTACCGGTGCCAAGCAGGCTAATCAGCTGCGCAGCCTTATCCAGCCATTCTTCATAATGTTGCGCTGTTTCCCTGTACCGGTACACCGTCATCGACATATCATTAAATGCCATCGGCAGCAGCCCGTTATCCGCACTTATGACATACTGGCTTTCAATTTCTGCAACCAGCAGACCGGCAGGGACTTTACCAAAAATATTAAACAGCGACAAATGAATGGTTTGCTCCGGAAAGCGGGCATAAGCTCCTCTGAGCTGGTAGCTGCACTGCAACAGGTGAAAGGGTTCTATACCATGGTTCAGGTCGATTAATGTAGCTTGCGGCAGCCTACGCAGCAAAATACCTTTTGCCACAGCAACAAAGTTATCCTGATAACCATAGTCCGACAATAGTGTTATAATCATTACGGATAAACAGTGGATTTATTCAAGTGGTGTTAAGTGAAAAGCTCTTCTCGCAACGGGTGCAAAGAAATCACAACGAGCACAACCTCTAATTCCCCATTTTCATTTATTGCTCCCTATTCATATTATCAACTTATAGTCTATCACTCACCACCTATCGCCTATAATTATTTGCGCTCGTTGCTGCCGGTGTAGAGATGATCTTTAGGTACTACTTTTACCTTAGAACGGTCTTTAAGGGTTCGGGCAATAGCTCCATAAGGCGCTGTAACGACACGCTCCCCCTTTTTTAACCCGGATAGTATCTGGATATATTCATTGTCCTGTATGCCGGTCTGAATATCTCGTATTACTACTTCTTTCTTTGTCTCATCCAGCACAAATACAACCTGCCTGATGGGCTCGGATATAGCTCCCGGCCGGTCATCTGAGCGTTCTTTATTTTTTTCTTCCGGATAATCACGTGTGGTCACGGCATTGATCGGCACGGATAAAACACCTCTTTCCGTACGGGTAATAATATCTACACCAGCGCTCATCCCCGGCTTAAATGGAAATTTTCCCCGCTCAAATAAATGCTTATAAGAATCGGGTAGTATAAAAATATGAACGGTATAAGAAGTGACCTGGTCGGTACCGGTAATGGATGGCGTATTCAGTTGCACACTCGATACAGATATCTTTGATACGGTTCCTTTAAACACAGATCCGCTGTAGGCATCTACTTCTATAATACATGTATCGCCTATTTTAACTTTGTTAATATCCGTTTCACTGACATCCACACGCAATTCCATACGCCCCATGTCGGCTATAGTAAGCACTTGTGTGCCGTCCATCTGTGCCGTACCTACAACGCGCTCTCCGTTTTTTACAAGCAATTGAGAAATAATGCCGGATGTGGGAGCTGTGATAGTTGTTCTACGAAGGTTTTCACGAGCTTGCAGCAGGTTGGCCTGGGCGCCCGTCACACCGTATCCGCCGCCTTTTACATTTGCTTCTGCCGCTTCATAAGCTGCTTTTGCCGAGAGATAATCCGTTTCCGACTGTTCATATTCCATGCGGCTGATGATCTTGTTACGGAATAATTCTTTATTCCGCTCAAAATTTGCCTTTGCTCTTGTCATCTGCGCTTTCGACTGTGCCACCATTTCCCTGGCATTCACCACGCCTGACCGGGTCTGTTCCATTGATGCTTCGGCTTGCGTTACTGCCGAGGCGTATATGCTTGGATTTATTTTAAGCAGCACCTGTCCTTTCTGAACAGAATCTCCTTCCGCAACGGAAAGCATAACAATTTCACCGCTTACATCTGCTTTGATCTTCACTTCCGTTTCCGGATATATTTTACCACTTGCCGTTACTGTTTCTATAATATCCCTGGAGCGGGCGCTATCTACCGCTACCCTTGTGCCGCCGCTATCGCCGATCACTCCGGTGCTGCTCAGCACAAGCACTAATATTATAACTGCCGAGAGGGCTATCGTTATAATCCACCAGAATGATTTTTTTTTCATTGTATCAAATTAAAATGTTCACCTGTTAGATGGGTGATAAGTGATGATAATTTCCACTTTTCATTTTTCACTCAACAACTGCAAGGCGCTTTATGTGTTCCGGTTTAGCTTTGCCAATTTTTGAAAAGTTGGCAAAGCTTTATGAAAATTATTTTGTCCACTATACCAGGGTACCTTACCTCACAAAGTCAAAAATCTCCCCCGCTCTTAACCAATCATTCGTCATTGACAATTGATTATTTCACTTCGCTGCCTGGCAATACCATACGTTCCGGTGCCACAAAAACAAGACGTCCGTTTTCATCTTCCGTCATCAGGATCATGCCGGCACTTTCAATTCCGCGCATTTTACGCGGAGCCAGGTTAGCTACCACAATTACCTGCCGCCCTACGATATCTTCCGGCTGATAGTGTAATGCGATCCCGGATACTATCGTCCGCTTCTCTGTTCCCAGGTCTACTTCCAGCTTCAACAGCTTATCTGCTTTTTCCACTTTGATCGCAGACATAATGGTACCGGTACGCAAATCCATTTTTGCAAAATCATCAAATACAATTACCGGTTTTGCCTCCGCAGCCGGCGCCGATTCTTTTACAGGTTGTGGTGCCGGTTCCGCCTGACGGCTTTTCGCCTCAAGCTTTTCTCTTTGTGCTTCTATTTCCTGATCCTCAATTTTACGGAACAGCAATTCGGGCGCACGAAGCGGATAATTGGTTTTTACCAGGTCCATTTTCCCGGCATTTTCCCAGTCCAGCATCCTTTCTACCACTTTCAGCATGTGACAGATCTTTTTTGCTGAAAACGGCAGAAAGGGATTAGACAGAATAGCAAGATTCGCCATAAGCTGCAGGCATATATGCAGGCAGTTATCAATCAATTGCTGATTGGCTTCCTGTAGCTCCGGGGTTTTCGACAAAGTCCACGGTGCTACGTCCTGCAAATACTTATTACCCTTTCGGGCGAGGTCTACCACCTCGAAGAGGGCATCCCGGAACTTATATTGCTCAATATGACCCTCTATTGTCTTTTTGGCATTCATTACCTCCCTGATCAGCTGCAGGTCCCGTTCTTCTTTAACCTCATCATGAAATTTAGGCACCCGGCCTCCGCACAGTTTATGCATCAGCACCATAGTCCTGTTAACGAAGTTACCGTATATAGCAACCAGCTCACTGTTATTCCTGTCCTGAAAATCCTTCCAAGTAAAATCGTTATCTTTTGTTTCGGGTGCATTAATACAAAGCACATAGCGCAAAGTATCCTGCATATCCGGGAAATCCTTCAGGTATTCGTCCACCCACACTGCCCAGTTACGGGAGGTAGATACCTTTCTTCCTTCTATATTTAAAAATTCGTTGGCTGGTACATTATCCGGCAATACATATTTGCCATGGGCCTTGAGCATAGCCGGGAAAATGATACAGTGAAACACGATATTATCTTTCCCTATGAAGTGCACCAACCTGGTGTCCTCCTGCTGCCAGTAGGTATCCCAGCCCTGGGGCAACAATTCTTTAGTGGCGCTTATATACCCGATAGGCGCATCAAACCAGACATATAATACTTTACCTTCCGCCCCTTCTATCGGAACCGGTACGCCCCAGTTACTGTCCCTGGTCATTGCGCGGGGTTGCAGGCCGCTGTCTAGCCAGCTTTTGCATTGCCCGTAGACATTAGCTTTCCACTTGTCTTTTTTATCTTCCAGTATCCAGTCTTTCAGGAAGGATTCATATTTATTTAAAGGAAAATACCAGTGCTTTGTGGTTTTCTTCACGGGTACCGCATTGCTTAACGCACTGCGCGGGTTAATGAGCTGCTCCGGCGAAAGTGTGGAACCACATTTCTCGCACTGATCACCGTAGGCATTATCATTACCGCACACCGGGCATGTGCCCACGATATACCGGTCGGCAAGAAACATTTTCTTTTCTTCATCATAATACTGCTCACTTTCCCGCTCCTCAAAAATACCGTCCTCATATAGTTTTTTAAAGAAGTCCTGCGAGGTTCGTGCATGCACCGGGCTGGAAGTGCGGGAATAAATATCGAAAGATATGCCCATCCGGCTGAAACTTTCTTTGATCAGCTCATGAAATTCATCTACAACCTGTTGGGGCGTCCTTCCCTCCTTCATTGCACGTATGGTAATGGGTACACCGTGTTCATCACTGCCGCATATAAATCTTACATCCCTTTTCTGTGCACGCTGGTAACGTACATAAATATCTGCGGGTATATAGCAGCCGGCCAGATGTCCTATATGTATGGGGCCATTGGCATAAGGTAAGGCTGCCGTTACCAAAATTCTCTTATATTCTTTATCCATAATATTGTACAGTATGCAAAAATCGTAATTAATTTTGTAGCAGCCCAAAATTCTTCCTGTCAGATTGCCGGGAGCGGAATCGGGGAACTAAAATTGTGTGCTTTCGAGCAGCCTCTACTTTCGGGAAAGAAGCTATGCCTGTTCCTGATTGTGTAGTATATCTGCTGTAGTTCGTACAAATTCATTGAAAACGAAAGGTATAACTTTTGAAAAAGATGCTAGTGAGGCAAACCGTTTGGTTCGTTTTGATTTGCAGCAATATGAGGAACAGTTGCGGCCGTTGTTACAAAATTGGGTATTGTACAACCGACCAGAGATTGGGAAGATGTTTTGACTCCCGAAGAATTTCCAGCGGAAGCAAAAAAAATTATACGTCAAAAATTTAATGAGAGCAATAAAAATTTGATAAAGCCACCCTGTTCTTCTCAGAAGATTTAGCGAATATCCTCATCGCCCAAGAATATTTTTCTTTTACGGGATTTGCTATACATTTCTTACAAAAGAAATAAACATACCACGTTGATGGGCACTATTGTGTTTACGATTGACACCGATGCAAGGTATAAAAGCCAGAAGCAGAGGGACAATTAATCATCTCTCTGCTTCTTCGGTTCTTTATTCCAGCAGGTTTTATTGTTTCACTATTTTCTCTACTTTAAGCAGCCTGTCCTTACTATCCGTAATACGCAACAGGTAGATGCCCTGCGGAAAGTTACTTACATCTATTACTTTTACATGCTCTGTCGACAATACATCCCGCCCCTCAATACTGCTGATATGTATATAGACTGCTACAGGGCTGTTGATATGAATAATGCCGGTAGCAGGGTTGGGGTAAATTTGAATTTGGCTAATTGGAGTATCAGCATCCGCAACCGACACATCATAATTCGTTACCGGGTATATATCCGAAGTATCGGTACATCCGAACTCATTGGTTACTATTACCTGGTAATCTCCATTTGCCTGTATCGTGTAAGTGCTGTCGGTAGCACCGTGGAGAATTACTCCGTCTAAAAGCCATTGGTAGCTGGCAAAAGGACCGCCGGTTGTTCCTAACTGAAATTTGTTTATGGTTATAGTAGTAAACACATCAAAAATATCTATCCGGAACGAATCTACATAATTGTAACAGCCGTCACCGTAATTTACCCAATAGGTATGTTGCCCCTGATCAGAAATATGAAGTTGCGGTGCCGTATCGCCGGTATTCCAGCTATAGCTATATTTAGGATCGGCATGAACAACACGGATATCTATATCCCCACCGGAGCACATAAGCGTATCCATTGTATTAAACACAGTATCCATTGGCAGAGGAAATACCACCTCACTATTGAAGGCTGCCGTAGAAGCAGTTCCGGAAAATAAAGGAATCACATTTTGCTCCAAATCACAGGCTGTTCCACTCAGGTTAGGTTGATTGATCCGATGTAGCACATTTCCGGTAAGAAGACTAATGTATATTGTATCCCGGTATAGTTTAAATACAGGCGATCTGCCGGAAGGCGTTACGGTAGCTATATTTATTTCTGAAGTTTGTATAAGTGCAGAGTCGTAAATGCTTACATCGTATTGATATACCATACCGGTACCGGATCTGCTGACATACAGTTTGGAATTGTCCGGTGAAAAACATGCAGAACGGGCTTTATTAAAGGGGATTTCAATAATATTAGTAACAATTCCGCTTCCTGCGTCAAATTCTCCAAGTGTTACTACGTTAGCAGCCAGAGAATAATCGGCAAGTGCAATTTTTGTTCTGTCGGGGCTAACGGTCAGGCAACTGTATCTGTAACCTTGATAAGCGCTTACCGTATTAGATACTACAGGAACCGTATCAACAACACCATTCCTTGTTATATGATAAGCTTTAAACTGAGGGTGGTTAGCGACATATAGCAGGATCCAGATATCACAATTATCGCCGGGAATAGCAATCATGGCTTCCGATAAGGTATCATTATCTAAAAGAATATTCTTTCTTGTTGTGTCAATGTCTCCATTACCATTATCTAAGCTCATATCGACAATGGAATAATATAAACCGGTTCCGTAAAGGCCAAGTTGTGTTGCGTTATTATAACTTTTATCATTCAGCGAAAAAAGAAGGTATTTGCCTGGAGAATCAACTATGGGCACGATACAGGTACCCTGTGTGGTTGTAAGACGGGTGCCGGAGGGGTTCGCTTGTCCTCCACCATTTCCCAATAAACCGCTACCATTGGGCATCACCTGATGACCGGCATTCCAACATTTGTTTCCGTTAGAATAGAACAACAGCTTCCCGGTTTTCTCATCACATACTGAAGCGAACCCCTCATTACCGGTAATGCTTGTTTGAATACCTACCGGGCTGCCCGTATTGAAATCCAATCCGGTTTTTTCACCAAATGCCCACACACTATTGGCCTTCAGAAAATCCGGGTGTTGATTGTAGTAGGGCTGCTGTGCATGAATTAAAGTGTGGCAGCAAAAAGCCAGCAGAAGTGCAAAAAATAAATGTTTCAATTGCATAATCAAATTGTATTTAGTGGTTAAAACATACGGTATTGAGATGCGATACTTCAGAATTGAAGATAGCTGAGAAATCTTACAACCGATATACTCAAATGTTTAACAGGTAAGTAGAATATTCATTTTTAGTGCGCAATTCTACTTATCATTTCGTAATGTTTGAATTTTAGTAGGTTGCGAAATTCGAAGCCAATACTTCAAAATTCTTCTAATTGAAGAATCGCAATATTATTTTTACTTCCAGTTAAAATTGGTAAGGGCAAAGAGAAGGACTTCTATTTGAGTAAACAATGGCATATTAGGATAATATATCCTAAATTTGATGCTGTTAATGCATACTATGGGAAACTCCAAACTTAAAATATTCAGAGAATTAAATAATTATACTCAACAATATGTCGCAGATATATTGGGTATAAACCAAAATACTTATTCACGCTTAGAACATAACCCTACCAAACTAACGGCTGAACAGGCAGAAAAACTATCAGAGTTATATGATATTGGCATTGCCGACTTATTATCTAATGATAGTGCTATTATTTTTTCAAATACCAACAGCACCATTGACAAAAATGGATACTTCGCGGGTAGTTACGAAGCGCAGAAGGAATCTTTTGAAAGAGAGATACAGACTATAAAGGAAGTTTTAGGTAGAGAAATAAAAAGTTTAAAAGAGGAAATAGAATATTTAAGGTTACAAAACAGCCAATTGATTGAATTATTAAAAAAGTAATAGAGTAGTTTTTTTTCGCCGTTGTGTTGATGCCATTCATCAACAGCGTTATTCAGGGCTTGCTGTTAAACTGCCAGAGATGCACAGATTTTTTCTCTCATACAAAGAAGCGCTCGTCGTTCAGGTTCATTAGCATGAGTTGTGTGCTCTGGAAACATTACCTCACTCACGTGATGTCAACCGCATCCCGAGCCCGGTTCCTGAGTTTGTCGAAGGATGCCGTGGGTGCAGTAGAGATATCTTCCCTATTGCCCCCCTCAGGAGACGCTTCCGCTCCCCAAAAGAAACTCCACTCTGTTCCGTAACTTTTGTTCCGGTCAGCATTGGCACTTAATCCTATAAGGTTTTAGGATTTTTATATTATTTCAGCCGTTCCGGATGTGCAGTGATGAAATCTGCCCAGCTGCCGGATTTTTTACTTTTTGTCCCTTTCCTGGCCGGTGCGCCATTCAATAGCTTATCCTTGTCAAAATGATAACACATGGCTGCGGCCACCGCATCGGTAGCATCAAGGAACTGTGGATCTTCCTTGAATTTCAGTTGGTGCTGGAGCATTTTCCAGACCTGTTCTTTTGAGGCATTTCCATTACCTGTTATTACTTGCTTTATTTTGCGGGGTGCATATTCCACCGTTTGACTACCATGCGCCATAGCGGCAGCCATAGCCACGCCCTGCGCCCTGCCCAGCTTCAGCATGCTCTGTACATTTTTCCCGAAAAAAGGAGCTTCAAGCGCTACTGCTACAGGCTGATGTATCTGCACGAGGGCACTTACTTTTTCAAATATAAAATGAAGCCGCTCGGAATGATCTTTATATTTAGAGAGATGCAAAACACCCATTTCGACCAGGGAAAGATTACTTTTGCCGGTAGAAATAACACCATATCCCATTAACAGCGTGCCGGGGTCAATACCAATTATAACAGACAAAACTTATTTTTTGAAAAGAAAACAAGAAACGGGTTACGTATCTTGCCGCCTTATAAACCGATTGCTTTTACAGTGAACAAAACTACCAAAAAAATACTGCTTAATTACATTCTTGCACCGGCATTGATGTGTATTTTATTGTGGCTTATTTATAAGCAGGTACAGCTAAAAGGTGGCATCAGGGAGCAGCTGAATGACTTAAAGGAACAATGGCAGGCAGGTAATAAAATATTATTGGCTATCGTATTTATGCTGGCACCGGTCAACTGGCTACTGGAATCTGCCAAATGGAAGATGTTGTTGCAAAAAATAGAGCCGGTATCGCTGCTTAAAGCGTTTGCATCTACGCTTACAGGTATTTCTTTCTCTATGATCACTCCTAATAAAATAGGCGACTTTGCCGGGCGGATCTTATATCTCAACAATAAGAATAAGCTCAGAGCGGCTATTGCGGTATTGGTCAGCAATCTTTCGCAGACCATAGTTACTTATATATTTGGCATTGCGGGATTGATCTTTTTCTATGTTCTTTACCCGGGGCGCTGGCCGCTCCTGGCGCTGGGCGGGGCCTTGATCTCCGCATTGCTGCTGGCTTTCCTGTACATCCGGATAGACCTGGTAGCACAATGGGCCCAAAACAGGCAATGGCTCCGGAAAATAGTTATCCCGCTGCAGGTATTGAAACGTTATTCCCGGCGCAATCTTATAAGTTTATTATTGATATCACTTGTACGCTTTTGTGTATATACCTTCCAGTTCCTGCTTCTGATCAATTTGTTGGGCGCAGATGTACCTTGGATCACAGGCTTTTTTATTTCGGGTCTTATGTTCTGGATGATTACGGTAATTCCTTCTTTTTTCCTGGCAGATCTGGGCGTAAGAGGCTTTGTTGCGGGACTGTTATTTATCGACACGGCACTGGCAGCTAATAGTATAACCATATTAGCTGCCAGCTACACCATTTGGCTGCTTAACCTGGTATTACCTGCCCTTATCGGTAGTGTTCTAATTGTTACCGCAAGAATTGCAAGGTAAGGATACCGGGCTCCGTATTTAATTTTCACCGGATGGTGCCGGTTGTACTATGGGTATATCCTCCGTTTCTTTAATTTTCGCATAGCCACCCAGTATATTCCGGATATTGTGAAATCCTTCTTTTTTCATCAGCGAACAGGCGATCACACTACGGTATCCGCCTGCACAATGCACGTAAACATTCCCGCCATCATCCACATGTGCCATATAGGCAGGATCCATCAGGTCATTCAGGGGGAGGTTTATAGCACCTTGAATATGGCCGTCATGGAATTCTCCGGCCTTGCGCACATCGACGACCTGTATCTTCTTATCGAACGGCAAATCAAGGGCCAGCTCCTCCGGCTCTATATTAATGATCAGATCCACTTTTTTACCGGCATCTTTCCACGCTTCAAACCCGCCCTCTAAGTACCCATAAATTTTTTCGATCCCCACGCGGGCCAACCGTATCATGGTTTCTTCCTCCTTGCCGGGTTCTGTCACCAGGATTATTTTTTTATCAAATGGCAGAAGGCTTCCCGCCCATTCTGCAAAACGTCCTTCCAGACCTATACTGATTGATCCCGGCACAAAACCTTCCGTGAAAACAGTTGCATTCCGGGTGTCCAGCACAAGAACGTCACCTTTCAGTGAAGTTTCGAATTGTGCTACGGAAAGGGGTACTAATGCCTGCTGCTTCAGCTCTTCCATATCGGCATAGCCGGTTGCATTCATTTTAGCATTAATCGGGAAATATGCCGGCGGCTGGTTAAGGCCGGATGTTACTGCCTTGATAAACGATTCCCTGTCCTGATCCTGAAGCGCATAGTTAGTTGCTTTCTGAGTGCCTATCGTGCTGAAGGTTTCCTTGCCTAAATTTTTACCGCAGGCAGATCCCGGCCCATGCGCAGGATAGATGATCACATCATCCGCCAGAGGTTTGATCTTATTATTCAGGGAGTCGTACATTAAGGCGGCCAGGTCCTCTTTATCCATCGTGCCGCTAAACAGATCAGGGCGTCCTACATCGCCGACAAATAAAGTATCTCCGGTAAATATGTAGTAATCTTTACCCTGCTCATCGGAAAGCAGGTAGCAAGTGCTCTCTAACGTATGACCGGGCGTGTGGATCGCTTTGATAACTACGTTACCTACCGGGAATGTTTCACCGTCTTTGGCACAATAGAAGTCGAACGCGGCATTTGTTTGCGGGCCGTATACAATAGTTGCACCCGTTTTACGTGCCAGCTCGAGATGCCCGCTTACAAAATCGGCATGAAAATGGGTTTCAAAAATATATTTGATACGCACCTTTTTTTCTTTTGCCATTTCTATGTACACGTCTACATCCCGCAGCGGATCGATAACCGCCGCTTCATCAGCATCTGCAATGAAGTAAGCGGCTTCACTCAGGCAGTTTGTATATAGTTGCTCTACCAGCATGTTATTATGTATTGTATGAAAGGCAAAAATAGGTTAAAAGTAAAAAGTCAGAAGCTTAAACAGTCAATTAATTGATAATCATAACAAGAAGTTTAAAAACCAATAAGATAGCGTAGATCATTCCCTGGCTGTGTGGGGAAGGGGCCGGTATGACCTGTAGTCAGGAGTGCCGGAAATATATTATATTGATTTTTTACTTAAAATCGGTAAAAAACAATTTCTTTCCTCCTACTATACAATAGGGCGGTTCAAAGCCGGGCATATATGTTGCCCGTATCCTGCGGGATATTTCATCTTCCGGGGCATTAAGGTCAATGACTTTCAGGTCATCTATCTCTTTTCTGTAGTGAAGTGCAGTTCCCCGCTCTTTTTCCAGCATATGCTGGTGTGTTTTCCGGTAAGTTCCTTTCAAAAGATCCGGGAGTGATTCTTTAAACAGTTCAATAGCATTGTGTATACTTAGCTCGTACAGTTCGGACACCCAGCATTGCGGAGGAACGGCAAACCGCTTTTCGAATAAAATGGCACCGTGATCTATCCAGGCATCCATTTCATGAATAGTGACGCCAAATTCTTCCGCACCGTCCATAATGGCAAAAGAGAACTGGTTGCAGCCCCTGTACTCCGGCAGGGGGGCCAGGTGCAGGTTTACGGCGATCTGAGCAGCTTTTCCTATGTGACGGGCTTTTAATAACTGATGATGCTGCACGGAGTATATAATATCACAATCCGGAAGCTGCTCCAGTGAGTCGATAAGAGGGATATCATTTTTCTCTGCCAGCGCTTTAAGATCATACCCGTCGCCAAATTCCTGCCTTTGCCGGGTTGCAACCGCTGCAATATGCAGGTCGAAGAGCTTACCCTGCCTTATTAAATATTCAAGGCAATGATACCCTATGGGCTTCGAGCCGAGAAAGACAATGCTTAATGCCATAGCGCAAAAGTAGTAAGATTAAGCGGCTTCATAAGGTTTCTTATTCCTTGTACTGATAATATCAGGAAAAGCCGATTGAAATTACCTATTATTTCATAGTCAAATGTTTACCGGAATATCAAAAAGGATAGCGAAATTTGCGTCACAAATAAAACAAACATTAAATAAAATGAGTAACAAAACAGTTTCAGTTGGCAGTAAATTTCCCGAATTTAAGAAGAAAGCGGTAATAGCTAGTGCATTGAATGCAGATGCTCCCGGTAAAGAATTTGAAGAAATCACGAACGACATCCACACCGCTCCAGGTAAATGGATGGTGATGTTCTGGTGGCCAAAAGATTTCACATTTGTTTGTCCTACGGAAATAGCTTCCTTCAACAATGTGTACAGCGAATTTGCAGACCGTGATACCGTTCTGATAGGCGCTTCTACCGATTCTGAATTTGTACACCTGGCCTGGCGCAAAGATCACAGTGATCTGAGAGATCTTAAATTTCCCATGCTGGCAGATACTTCCAAATCTCTGGCGGAAGAGTTAGGCATACTGGAAGCGGAAGAGAAAATAGCTTATCGCGCTACCTTTATCGTAGATCCGCAGGGTATTGTTCGTTGGGTTAACGTAAACGACCTGAGCGTAGGCCGCAATGTGGAAGAGGTGATCCGGGTTCTGGATGCCTTACAAACAGACGAATTATGTCCCTGCAACTGGAAAAAGGGCGAAGAGACCTTAACTGCACAAATGGCTTCGCAATTACAAGGAGCTTAATAGTACTTAATATACAGGAGCGTGAAGATAAATCCTAAAGATCTGTCTTCACGCTTTTTCATAAATAACAGAAGTCCTTATTTCACTTCTGCCTCACATTTTAAATATTTTATTTCATGAATGAAACGATTCAAGGTTTGTTCACAGAATTAGATGTGGACATGAGCCACCATAGTGACGGGCTGGAAAAATTAGCCTCGACCGAAAGCCGCTATCTCAAGGATATTAAACTGAATATAGGTGCCGTATTAAAAAGCGGTCATATTACCCGGAAAGAAGCTTTCCTGCTGGCTCTGGCCGTTGCCGTTAACGAGCGATGCAGCGTACTGACAAAAGCGTTTGAACGTCAGGCAGAGAAAGAAGGAGCTTCCGCACAGGAAATTACGGAGATCCATGCCTGTACCTCTCTTATGAATGCCAATAACGTATTTTACAGGTTCCGCCATTATTTATCGGGCAACCCGTATTACAATAACACACCTGCCGGCTTACGCATGAGCATTATGATGAACCCGGTAATGGGTAAGGAGTTTTTTGAGCTGGTGAGCCTGGCTGTATCGGCTCTTAACGGCTGCGAACGCTGTGTTACTTCGCATGAAGCTTCTGTAAAGCAACACGGGGCATCTGAGGCACGAATATACGACGCGATCCGTCTGACCGCTGTTATTAAAAGTCTGGTGGTATTAGTTTAAACAAGAAGCTGTATAAAAAGGCAAAGGTATATAGCTTGCAGATGACACGGATTTTGCAGACAGGCACAGATTTTTGATTATATAAAGACCTGTATAAATCATTTTTATCAGGCCTTGTCAGCGTTCTGTTTTTGGGCTCTTCAGGCCCGTATTACGACGCATTAATCAACTGCCTTTTATATAACTGCACTGTATTATGGAGCCCGTAATACAGTGCATCACTGATTAATGCATGTCCTATGGACACCTCTTCGAGATTTTTAATCTTTGTAGCAAAATATTGCAGGTTGTTCAGACCCAGGTCGTGACCTGCATTTAGGCCCAGGCCCAGACGAGCTGCTTCTTCTGCTGCTGAAACGTAATCTCTTATTGCTGCTTCTTTGTCCCCCGGATAATTTTTAGCATAAGCTTCTGTATACAGCTCCACCCGATCCGTATCACAATCTTTAGCTCCTTTTATTACGGTCACATCCGGGTCAACAAACAGGGACACCCGGATACCTTTTTCTTTAAATACCGGTATAATAGATCGCAGGAAATCGCCTTCCTTTATCGTATCCCAGCCATGATTTGAGGTAAGCTGATCACGACTGTCGGGCACTAACGTTACCTGTGCCGGGTGTTGATCCAGTACAAGCTGTACAAACCGTTCCTCTTTGGGGTTCCCCTCGATATTCAGTTCCGTTTTTAATACCTTTTTTAGCTCCGCAACATCAGCATAGCGTATATGACGCTCATCCGGACGGGGATGCACCGTTATTCCGTCTGCGCCGAAATGTTCTATATCCAAGGCAGCTTTGATAAGATCAGGATTGTTACCACCTCTGCTGTTGCGCAAAGTCGCTATTTTATTAATATTTACTGAAAGTCGGACGGGCATATCTGCTTTTGTGGGCAAAAGTACTGAAATACCAAAGACCGCGTATGTTATTGGAAGCCAAAAATCGTTGCCTCGCTGCGGGGAACAATAGAGACTGCTTAATAAATCATATGATATCAAGGACTACCTTACTACTGAAAATATAAAAGAGCTTTCTAAACAAGAAGGCTCTTTTACAATACTAAAGATTCCATATTAATTACTGATTAGCGGGCAATCCTGCTGGAGAGCATTTTGCGTGCGAAATGTATGCGGCTTTTTATGGTGCCTAAAGGTTCGTGAAGCGTATCCGCTATTTCCTGGTATTTATAACCGAGGTAATGCAATTCAAACGACATTCTGAAAATATCGGGCAGCCTGCTGATCGCATTTTTAATTTCCCGGATGCCGGAATTAATAATTCCGTGATTGTAGGCCACCTTATCTGTCTGAAAGAGAAAATAATCCTGTGGCACATCCGAGCTCACTTTTGTAAATTTCTTTTTACGCCTGTAGTTGTTGATAAAAATATTACGCATGATAGTGTACAACCATGCTTTAATATTGGTGCCGGTCTGGTACTTTTCCCGGTTGGCCATTGCCCGATATAAAGTTTCCTGAATCAGGTCTTTGGCCTCTTCTGTGTCGTGTGTAAGTGAAACAGCAACAGGTTGCAGGAAATCGCTGTTACTGATCAACATTTCATTAAAAGCTTTTTCGGTCATAGTTATATCGTTTTGATTATGAACGTAAATTTAGTGAGCTTTGCCAGAAAATAAAATGGTGTAACAGATGTTTGTGCTTTTATAAACACTATATTATATTTAGTTTTTGTTTTGGGTATTTTTTTACACAGGTTATTTATGAGTAAAAATATCCACAGCTAACAGCCTTTACGATTAAAGATTATTATCATACACTAAGGATAACACCGAAAGCCGGCAAAGAAGAGATAAAACGGGCTTTCCGGAAGTTAGCGCAGGAGTTTCACCCGGATAAAAACCCGGGCAACTCTTTCGCTTCGGCCTATTTCATGGAGATACACGAAGCATATAAAATCTTATCTGATGAAACAAGCAGAGCACGCTACGATCATGAGCTGTGGTTATCGGGACAGCTATATGAAAGGAAATTACCTATTACGCCGAAACGTATATTGGACGACCTGGATAAATTGAACCTTTCTATTGCCGAACTTAATGTATACAGCATTAACCTGTCCTTATTAAATTCGTACCTGCTTTTCCTGCTGAACGATCATCACCTGGCTATTATATCAGCGCAGCAAAGTGACAATTACCCAGACAGGTTTATCCGTAAAATATTGAAAGCCGTCGATGCTCTTCCTCTTTATTATGCAATACCCTTACTGCAGCGGATGAAGCCTGCATTTCTTCACCAGGAACATTTAACGGAAATTATTTTACAAAAGGAAAAAAAACTAAAGGCCGAACGACTCAGAAGCAGGCTAATGCCCTGGCTGATACTTCTCCTTACTTTGTTATTATGCGTCTGTATGTATTTTTTTAACAGATAGTGAAAGTCAATATTAAAAAATGGTAGTATCCCAAGCCCCGGATAGGGCAACAAATCACTACCCCTATCCCCAGGATCAGGTATTTTCTAATGCTATTTCATTCAAAATTTTTTCCAGGTTAATACCACGACCTAAAACCGGTTTAAAAATGTCCCCTTCCGACTGCAGGCGTGCTACAGCATTTTTAATTGTAAAATCACTTATTTTCAATCCTTTCTTAACTTCTTCCCAGTATAAAGGCATGGATACGGTTGCCCCCGATTTCGGTCTTAAAGAATAAGGTGCAGCGACGGTTGCGGCAGGCCGGTTTTGCAGAAAATCAATATATATTTTTCCCTTCCGCTTATCCGTCATACGTTCTATACTGGTAAAAGGCAAGGCTTCATTTGCCATGGCTGCAACCCACTTAGCCAGCATTTGCGATTGCTGGTATGTATATTTCGCAGCCAGGGGTATATAAATATGTAAGCCTGACGAACCGGAAGTTTTACAGAAAGAAGGTATTTTCAGCCCTTCCAGGATATCACGGATCGTGCGGGCTACTTGTATCACCTGGTCAAAAGTATTAGACCGGTCCGGATCCAGATCCAGAACCGACCAATCCGGAAAATCCGGCTTATGGATCGTACTGCTCCAGGGATGCATCTCGATAGCTCCGAGGTTAGCCATATATAAGAGGGAAGCCGTATTGTTACATAACATATAATGTTTCTTTTTACGGTCGCCTTCTACCTTATAAGGGAATTTCTCTACCCACTCCGGCACTTTCCCGGTGATGTCTTTCTGGTAAAACCCCGGATGGTCTATCCCGTCAGGAAACCGGTTAAGCGATTGCGGACGATCTTTTAAATAGGGTAAAATATACTTTGATACCTGGTAGTAATAATTAAGCATATCTCTTTTGGTATAGGCATCCTCCGGCCAGTATATTTTATTCAGATTGGTCAGCTTCAGTTTTATATCATTTACCGTTTTGTTCTGTGTGTCGGCAGGTGGATATAGCAATACCTTTTCTGTCGGGGAAGCTATCGTTGTACCTGTTTTCCGCGGAAGCGGCTTCTTCTTTTCTATTATTTTTTCAGCCGGCAGCACCGTTTCCCTTATTACCTCCTTTGCATCCTTATCTTCACGCAAAGCGATATATGAAGGGTGCCGGAATACCCCATCTTCCGTGATCTCTGTAAAATGGATAGCGCAAACCAGCCTGGGGCTTAACCAGGTAACATCTTCATCGCGGGGATTAGGGTTGAAGCGGGAACGTTTATTGTAATCCGGCAGAGTATCGAAAGGGCATGTTTTGCGCCGAAGGCGTGTAAACAGGGATAGCAGTTTCTGTTGCTCATTACTGTTAAAACCGGTACCTACTCTTCCGGCGTATTTAAGTTTCCCCTGTTCATAAACACCTAAGAGTAGCGAGCTAAACAGTTTCGACGAGCCTTTCTTCCTCGTATACCCGCCAATGATCAACTCTTCCTGTTTCTGTAATTTTATCTTCAGCCAGTCACCCGTACGCTGCCCGGGCATATAAATGCTATCTGAACGTTTGGCCATTATGCCTTCCAATCCTAATTTACCTACGGCTTCAAAAAATGAAACGCCCTGCTCCCTGACACTGTATCCTTCCCTGATGACATCATTATTCTCCGGAAGAATTTGCTTCAGCAGCGCTTTCCTTTCCTGCAGTGGTCTGCTCCGGATATCCCATCCGTTCAGCCAAAGCAGATCAAATACATAATATATTAAGGTATAGTTCGACCTTGAGCTCCAGTTCTGCAGCTTATTAAATTCCGGAACACCTTCTTCATTTACCGCTACGATCTCTCCGTCAACAATTGCATCTATCTTCCATTTTTTCAGAGCTTCGGCCACCGGTAAGAATTTTTCTCCGAAGTCTTTATTATTACGAGAGCGTAATAGTACTTTACCTTTATGCAGATAAGCCATCGCACGATAACCATCCCACTTTACTTCGTACTCCCATCCGCGGTCATCAAATGCCTTGTCTGCCGGTTTAGACAGCATAGGAGGAATGAACTGAGCGGAAAAGCGTTTCTTTACCCCTTTCCGGAGCAAGGCATCCATGTCCGGTTTTTCCCGGCTGGCATCAGGTTCTGCCTTCTTCTTACGGGGGCTTTTCTTTCGGGGTGCTGCCTGGGCTGCACTCTTCACATTAGCCGGTTTTGATATCCATTGTGCCGGCTCTTTGGATGCCGCGATCTTTTCAAGCGTTTTGCCGCTCAATACCGATTTATCTTTTTGAGTAATATCCGCATCTTTTGCATATTTGTCCTTATGCTTCATCAGCAACCAGGCTTTTTCATCCGTGCCTTTCATCTTTACCAGTGCAAACTCGCCCTTCAGCTTTTTCCCTTTCAGAACAAATTTGAGGTTACCTGCTTTCCATTGTTTAAGTAATATCTGCTCCCGTTCTTTTTTACCCGGTACTTCCCCTATGGGCTCGTAGATACCTTCATCCCAAACCATTACCGTACCGGCCCCATAGTGACCTTCAGGAATGATACCTTCAAAGTCTTTATAATCGTAAGGATGATCTTCTACCTGCATAGCCAGGCGCTTATCGGCCGGCCGCAACGAGGGACCTTTGGGTACAGCCCAGCTTTTCAGCTGGCCTTTCAGCTCCAGCCTGAAATCATAATGTAAATGTGAAGCCTTGTGCTTTTGAACCACAAAATGCAGCTGCTCATCCGCCGGCTGTCCGCCCGCAGGCTCCGGTGAGCGTTTCAGGTCGCGCTTGCGCTTATATTCCGTTAAGGCCATATTTTCTCCCGGTTTAAATAAATTATTTTAAACTTGCTTTGAGCTGCTCCAGCAGGTCTTTCGATTCCGGTTTTGCCGGTTCGAATTTCCGGATGGCTGCACGTTTACCTTTTGCCCTGGCTCTTATGATCTTCATCAATTCCCGGCTGTATTCATCTTTATAATCTTCGATATCAAATGTGCCGGTATGCCGTTTGATAAGTTGTACAGCCATATCCATCTCTGCTTTGGCAATACGTATGTTTTCACTGTGCTTAACCTCCTGTACAGAACGGATCTCTTCGTAGAAACGCAGCCGGTTCAGCAGCAATATATTCTCATATGGACGAACAATCGCCAGGTACTCTACAGAGCGCATCACAAAAGTGGAAAGACCCGCCATCCCGGTTTTAGCAAGCGCTTTATAAAGCAGGCTGTATGCTTTTTCGCCACCTTTTGCCGGCTCTAAGAAGTAAGGAGCATCATAATAAATACTTTCAACATCTGCTTCTTTAACAAAGGATTGAAGGTTGATCATTTTATTTTTCTCCGGACTGGCATCTTCAAAATCGGCATCTTCCAGCACGACATATTTATCATTGATCCAGTGGCCTTTTACAATATTATTCCACTGAACTTCCTTGCCGGTTTCCTCGTTCACTCTTTTATAGCGTATTCTCGCATGCGTTTTCCGATCCAGTAAGTCAAAATCGGGTCTGCTCTCCTTAGTGGCACTATATAATTTAACGGGGATATTAACCAGTCCGAATCCTATCGCACCTGTCCAAATTGCTTTCATTTGTCTATATTTTCATTCAGAACAAAGTATTTTGCCGAAAGGTTGTACAAATTGTAATTTACCAGGTGCGGGAATACACGGCACAAAATATATTTTACTACAAAAGATAAGGAGAAACACTTCGTCAGGGAGGCAAACGGTTTCCATTACAGAGTTCATAATATTTAACTTTTAAATAAGGCTAACAAACCACTACCTGTGAATACACAAAGAGCACTAAAATTTTTTAGGCCTTCCGTATTGAACAGTCACCTTATCTTTGCCCATCAAATATTCAAATAGGTTACTTGTGCGTCAACTGTTTTTTCTCCTGTTTATTACATTTATTCCGTTTTTAATAAAAGCTGAAAATATAGCTCCTAAACGCGAGTTAAGAGCCGTATGGATCGCTACCGTGGGCAATATCGACTGGCCTTCGCGTCCGGGGCTTTCCGCTCAGCAACAGCAACAGGAGTTTTTAAGTTACCTGGATTTTCTTCAACGTACCGGCTTTAATGCTGTAATCGTACAGGTACGCCCGGCTGCCGATGCTTTCTACCCTTCTGTATATGAGCCCTGGAGCCGCTATCTCTCCGGCAAACAGGGACAACCGCCTTTCCCGAAATATGATCCGCTGGATTTCATGATTAATGAGTGTCATAAACGCAATATGGAGTTTCATGCATGGTTTAATCCTTACCGGGCACTTGTTAACAGCTCGGTCAATCCTAATCCGCCTACACATGTTACACGCACTCATCCCGAATGGCTTATCCATTACGGAGGCAAATCTTATTTTGACCCGGGCATCCCCGAAGCAAGAGAGTATATTCTTAAAGTAATCCTCGATGTCGTTAACCGTTATGATATAGATGCGGTACACATTGATGATTATTTCTACCCTTATCCTATACCGGGTAAGCCGTTCCCGGATCAGGCAAGCTATAAGAAATACAGCAACGGTTTGAGTATTGAAGACTGGCGGCGCGAAAACGTCAACATGTTTATTTCACAATTAAATACCAATATCAAGAAAGAAAAATCCTGGGTTAAATTTGGAGTAAGCCCGTTTGGAATATGGCGTAATAATCATATAGATCCGGAAGGTTCAGCTACCCGCGGATCCAGCTGTTATGACGACCTGTACTCCGACGTACGGCAATGGATACAACGCAAATGGATTGATTATGTAGCTCCGCAGCTGTACTGGGAGCACGGCCACCGTGTAGCAGCATATGATGTATTGCTTCCCTGGTGGAAAGAGAATACGACGCAAAGACAGCTTTATATAGGCCTGGGGCTGTACCGTATGGTAGATGCCAAAACATCACCCTGGAACAATTCCGGCGAAATACTTAAGCAGATCAGAAGTGCGCGCAACCTCCATACAGACGGGCTGGTGTTTTTCAGTGTGTCCAATTTTAGCAAGATCAAACAGGATATAGCAGATAGCCTGCAACAGGTCTATTTTGGCTCTATTGCTATTCCTCCGGCTATGCCCTGGCTGGACAATACACCTCCTGCCGCGCCTTTGGTGCACTGTTCAATAAACCCTAACGGGATCGTTATGCAATGGGAACAGAAAAATCCTCAGAAAGAATCTTTAAAATATCTGGTATATCGTTTTGATCAGAATGAAAAAATAGATATCAGCGATTCACGAAAAATAATAGCACTTACCCAAAACAGATTCTTTACAGATAAAGACGGCAATAAGAATTATAAATATGTAATCACCACATTAGACCGGCTATGGAATGAAAGTGAGATCAGTAACATTGCTATACCGGAAATTCAGTAATGACCCTCATAAGGCAGGCTATTGTTTTTAGCGACGTTATTGCTCCCGTAGGGTACGAGGCAAGAAGTATACGCCCTAAAAGAAAAGATATTTACTTTCCTTCACATCGTATCTTTTGCGTCGCTCCGCCTCCTGGATATTCTTTTTCACAGGCACTCCGTTTTGAATTAAACGTTCAACCTTTGCGCCCATACAGTTTTTGAATTTTGACTTAACCTAAGATATGTTTATAGAACCACACAGAACGAATACTGCGGACGGATGGATTGAAGTCATCTGTGGATCAATGTTTTCAGGTAAAACGGAAGAATTGATCCGGAGGCTGAAAAGAGCCCGGATCGCCCATCAGCGTGTCGAGATCTTTAAACCGGAAATGGAGAAACGATACCATGAAGAGGACGTGGTCTCTCATGATCAGAACCGCATACGTTCAACCCCTGTCACAGCTTCTCAGAATATCCTGTTGTTGGCCGAAGATGCACAGGTAATTGGTATAGACGAAGCACAATTTTTTGACGCAGAGCTGCCCAATGTGGCAGAGGCCCTGGCACGAAAAGGAGTCAGGGTAATTGCTGCCGGGCTGGATATGGATTTTCAGGGACGGCCCTTTGGCCCGGTTCCCGATCTTTTAGCAAGAGCCGATTATATCACCAAATTGCATGCAATTTGCGTCGTATGCGGCCATATAGCTCATTATTCGTACCGGCACTCGGCAGAGTCACAGAGAACAATACTTGGAGAAAAAGACAAATACGAACCCAGGTGCAGATCTTGTTTTTATAAGTGATAAGGAATGGGCAATAAGTGATAGGTGATAAAAGCTTAGCTTTATATACTTTTTCATTTTCAATATGCAGATTGAATCTTCAGGACAAGACATCATGTTTTGATTTTGACTTTTTACTTTTGACTTAATAACTTCGTAAGCTATGGAAGAATCTTCACACATACGTGCAAACAGCTCAATCAGCGCAGCCGAAAAAGAATATGAGAATAGTATACGACCTGGTAGCATTGATGATTTCTCCGGGCAACCTCAACTTATAGAGAATTTACGCATATTTATTAAAGCCGCCAACTTACGGGGTGAAGCTTTAGATCATGTTCTGTTCCATGGCCCTCCCGGATTAGGTAAAACAACGCTGTCCCGTATTGTTGCCAATGAGCTGGGCGTAGCCATTAAGGAAACCAGCGGTCCGGTATTGGAAAAAGCAGGCGACCTTGCAGGCCTGCTGACCAACCTGGAACTCAGAAGCGTACTGTTTATCGACGAAATACACCGCTTGAGTAATGTAGTGGAGGAGTATCTGTATGCCGCCATGGAAGATTATAAAATAGATCTGCTGATAGAAAGCGGCCCTAACGCCCGCTCTGTACAAATCGGCATTAACCCGTTTACATTAATAGGCGCTACAACCCGGTCCGGGTTGCTGACCGCGCCACTGCTTTCCAGGTTCGGCATTAAATCGCGGCTGGAATATTACCCGCAGGATATCCTTCAACGTATTATAATCCGGTCTGCCCACCTGCTGAAAGTAAAGATCACCTCTGAAGCCGCCGCAGAAATAGCAAGGCGTAGCCGGGGCACTCCGCGCATAGCCAATGGCTTACTACGCAGGATGAGGGATTTTGCACAGGTATTAGGTAATGGTGTCATTGATCTCAATATAACAGAATACAGTCTCAAAGCGCTTAATGTAGATGCCAGCGGCTTAGACGACATGGATAATAAGATATTAAGCACGCTTATTGAAAAATTCAAAGGCGGGCCCGTGGGTATCAGCAATATCGCTACGGCAGTAGGAGAGGAATCCGGAACTATAGAGGAAGTATACGAACCTTTCCTCATCCAGGAAGGTTATATCGTACGTACACCACGGGGACGGGAGGCTACGGAAAAGGCTTATCGCCATTTAGGAAAAGAGCGCGGCGACAGCGGGCAGGTGCAAATGTTGTTTTAGTTCTTATCCCCTAAACCGGGGGTGTTTAAATCATTTCGTTGATTTGACGACATAAAAACAAGGGAAGCACAAGCCTCCCTTTCAATTTTCAAATATTTTATGGCAGATTCTCTGCCATTATTTGTTTTTTAGCTCTTTCTCTCCCCTGCGTACAAAAGCCTCCGTAACATTGGCAAAATTAGCTATCTCCGATACAGTGAATTTGTCCGCCATCAGCAGGTTGATTACAACTTCCGCCTTACCTTTTTCTATTCCCTTTTCTATCCCTTCTTCTCTCCCTTTCTTTATTCCTTTCCTTATCCCCTTCTCAAAGCTCTCCTCACGTTCTATTTTTTTATAGTTTCTATGATTCCCATAGCGTCCTCCTTTTCGGTTAGTTTGTTAATTTGATGATCAAAGTTACGATTTAATCGTTCGACTGGATTGTGAGAATATGAAAAAAGGAAGTCTAAACTTCCCTTTTTGAAAATACAATGTGTTATAGCTTTAACACTGATATTATTTCTTCAATTCTTCCTTTACCTTTATTACAAAAGCCTCTGTAACATTAGCAAAGTTAGCGATCTCAGATACGCTGAATTTATCTGCCAGTAACAAATTGGCCACGACTTCTGATTTACCTTTCTCCATACCTTTCTCCATACCTTTCTCTATACCTTTCTCCATACCTTCCACCTTACCTCTTTTCAGGCCTTTCTCAAAACTTTCCTCGCGTTCTATTTTTTTTATTGTTTCTATGATTCCCATAGCATCCTCCTTTCCGGTTAGTTTGTTAATTTGATGATCAAAGTTACGATTTAATTTCGGGTC
>JBEBVI010000010.1:0-27045 GCA_040392805.1 Taibaiella helva | reverse complement strand
GCTGTACGCTAATATGGATCAGCAGACAGAAATAAAAATCATCGTCCGGGATATTGCCGGAAGAAAAGTATGGCAACAGGATTATGACCGATTACACATGACCATTTCTACACCATTATCTTTAGATGTATCCGGCCTGAAATCCGGCTTATACTTCTTCGAATTACAGGAAGGGGATAAATGGTGGATACAAAAAATATTGATTCAATGATGGTTCGACAGGCTCACCAACCGTGGTTCGACAAGCTCACTAGGTAACCGTGGCAAAATAACTTCTCCATTTCAAAACCTGGGAGATGTGTACTATCTCATGGGGCTTGGAAACGTGGAAGTTATTTCCGACACAGTTACTAATGTGGAATACGGTTTTGGAAAAAAATACCCTTATGGCTGTTTGGATTTTTATATTGAAAAGACGTCTTTAGGTAGTGCGCGAACTTTTGTCAGTATATGGTGAAAATCCGGCATAAAGTTATAAAAGACGGGCAAACAAAGCCGTACTAAAATCCAACTTTATTTGTACGCCACATTTCCAGAAACACCTCACAGGTCATTAAGATCTATGAAGTATTTCAAACTTTATTTTTATTTAGACACTACCATTTTTTGAGCAATACTTCCTTTTTGAGTATATACATTTACAAGATATACACCACTGCTGTATGTATTCAGGCTTATCTTCCAGTTATGCTGCCCTGCTTTTGTCTTACTATTGCTCAATACTTCAATAAGCCGTCCTGACATATCAGTAACAGCAGCCGTGGCCTCCGACAATTCATTTAATGTAAGGGAAACAAGCGCTTCGCTTTGTGCCGGATTGGGATAAAGCTCAAGCTTACCTATACCCTTACGTTCCATCGATTTAAATCCTGTGCTTTCTGCTTTAAGGAAGTCGGCCATGATCTGGGTAAGATAAGTGTTATCCAACTGACCCCGGCCGGAGATTTTACCGGCAAAAAGACCATTCGCATTATCTTCTGCACCTACCCAGACATCCATCGGCGTATGGTTCCCGGGTGTTCCACCGGCATTGGCCCCGTTACCGTTTGTAATAGGATTGGAAGCATAAGATACTACAATTCTTCTTCCACCGGTATCCACACGAGGCCAAAGCTCTTCTTTCCTGTCCTGGAATACATAAGTGGTATAGTTAGGATACCAGCCATCAGGACTTTTCGTTCCGAAATCAATATCGCCACGTTTTGTACCTGCCGGGTTGGCTACGGTATTTACCGTTGCCGCTCCACCGGAAGAAGCGTTTGTTCCGTTTTGTTTCGGCCCTAAAGCATAAGTGCGGATCAGTGTTCCATTCTTTTGTGCATCATGCGTATCATGCAGGCCCACTATGGCAGTACCGCCACATTCGTGGTCGGAGCTGGAGAAGATCAGCGTCTGTGCACTATTGTCAGCAAGCAGCTTACGCCCCTGTGCAACAGAATAATCGAAAGCCAGTACTTCTTTAATCAGGTAATCGGAACCAAAAACCGTATCATGTCTTTCCGTAGCCAGCGTAACACCATAAATGGCTTCACCACCACCCTTGTAAGAAGGCTTGTCAGCATCTACAACATAAATATTATTTGAAGAGCCCGGCACTACGGATATGCCTCCGCTATTGGCATGCTCGAGATGATCTATACGGCCACCTTCAACCATCAGGAAAAAGCCCTTTGTACCACCTTTAGCCTTCAGCACTTTAATAGCTATCTCCGTCATCTCCGGCAACGAAGGCTCCCACTGAGCTGCCATCTGCCTGTCCTGCTCATAGTTAACGTGTGAAGCATTAAACAAACCGATCAGCTTCTTATTATTCTCCGGGCTAAACTGGCTGGCATCCAGGTTCAGCAAAGCGTCCCTGCTGTTTACATAAGTATAGCCCCTGTTAGCAGCCAGCGCTATCAGGTTCACATTATCTACTCTCTTACCGGTTTGTGTAACTATCTTTCCCATAGCATCTCTTACCGGATTACCTGCAGCATCTTTAATCGTATCTGCATAGGACAGCGGCAGAAAATGCCTTGATCCTCCGCCTAAAATAACATCCACCTCCACACCCTTCTTCGGCTCAGGCAGCTGCCAGTCTCTTGCGGGATTGTAAGGTTTTATGGAAGAGGAGGAATGATTAAATATCTCTTCGTATTGCGCAGATGTGGAAGAGATATACTGCGCGGCTATATAATCTTCAAGATCGCGAAACCAGATATGCGATGCAAATGTTGCCGGTGTGGCATGCGTCACCCTTGTAGAGGTGACAATACCTACAGCATAGCCTTGTTTCTTAGCCGCTTCCAATATGGTTTCAACGGCCTCTCCGGTACCTACATTAAACGATATAGACTCATTATCTAATTTCCCGGCCTTACCACAGGCATAAGCAGAAGCGCCTGGCCCGGAATCGGTAATCCAGGAGTTGAGGCTATGCGTGGTTAAGGTGCCGTTATATTGCAGCTTATCCAAAGCCAGGATACGAAAACCCGGATCATCGGTAAAGCGTTTACCCGGTGTGCCCTGGCCTAATGCCATTCGGGCGGCAGTTTTAGCAGAAATACCAAAACCATCGCCAATAAACATAATCAGGTTCTTGGGTTTTTCACCCTCTTGCGCCATACCGGCACAGACTATAGCTGTAGCCGCAAGTGTTGTCAAAAGTTTTCTCATAAAGCGTATTTTACAGGGGCAAAAGTCTTCCTGTTATATGAACGGACAATTAGCTGCCTGTTAGGAAAAGATCATACAATTATTGCCGCTGCATTAAGTGCATATTGTGTAATTGTAAATTAACATCCGGCCATTTCTTTTTTACTTCCGGATAAATTTTTTTTGCGTAAAAAACAACAGTACCCATGTTCTCTTACAATTATCTGCTTTGTTGTCTCACTTTTATTACAAGTATTATAACCATAAATACCTCAATAGCTCAACCGGTATCAACCCCGGTAAAGATATTAGGCCATGATAAAAAAACATACGTAATCAACCGCAATAGCATTGATATCATACACGATAAGCATACGTTGCGATCCGTTATATATCCACTGGCGGCCGTTAACGACGCCACAATAAAAAAGCAGGAGCTATGGCTGGCTACTGACAAAGGAGCATATATATATGATTTGAAGAGTTACGAATTGAAAGATCAATATTTTGACCGGCAAAAAATTACTGCAGTAGCAACGGATGTTCATAATAAGGTTTGGATAGGCACCTTCCTGAATGGCGTCTATAAGCAAAATGATAAAGACAGCTTTGAACAGAAGTTAAATGTTACCGCTACTTATACTTTATTATGCACTCCGGACAGTAATGCTTACATCGGCACAAATATAGGGTTGTATAAAATGAACATTGCCAACGACCAGATTACCAGGTTTGCAGAAGAAGGCCATAGCGGGCATGAGCTGCCAGATAATATAGTTGAACAGCTTTTTAAAGATGATCATTCCAATATATGGGTAATAATGCCCGAAAATATATCTTTTAAAAGCAGCAAGTACTATAACGGAGAAATACCATCATACGCGTTTGTCGGTGATAAATCCAATAGAATTATCAATATTATTGGATTAAAAAAAGATAAAGCCTACTTAATAGTAACCGAAAAAAGCCTTGCTCTGTTACCTGCCAATTCTATCGAAAAAGATCATCATCATGTGCATAGCGATGAGATATTCGGTAAGCAAAACACTCCTGCTTTTTATGTTGAAAGCGATAAACTTAATACGCCGAAATTTTTAATGAACGAACCGATAACCTATGTAGCAAAAGTAAATAAGGTCATTTACTTTTTTACAGAAAGAGGCCATTGGAAAATACCAGAGAAGAATCTTCTGAAACAATTCAATCTATAAAACAGGCGCATTGATAATGGACAATTGTCACAAAACATTATTTACTATTCTTTACCTGATCAATGCCACATCTCCTTTACGGACAAGTTGCGTATCCTCCAGGCAACCAGCCGATATATAATAATGATAGACGCCCGCATCTGCCGGTATACTCTGTAATGTGCCGTTCCATCGAAAAGGTAAGTTCCATTATTCGGCGTAGTCGTTGACTACGTCGCAGCGGTTACGGATCCCCGGACCTGTATATCTGCCACCAATTTACTTTAAGTATTTCATTCCATTAATGTTTATTGTAAAAAAATAAGGGAAGATGTAGTAGAATGCAGTCGGGAAACTGTCCATAGCGACGTAGCCAGAGACATACGCTGGCCCGGTGCTATCAGATGTTAATACTTCATAATCTTAAACTGTATTTTCTTTTCATCTACAGTAAGTTGCACTATATAGACACCGGGAGGGAATGACACTAAATCCATAATTATATTTTGGTTGTCTCTAATTACACCGGATTTCAATTCTTGACCAAGTAAATTATAAATTTTCGCTTTTGCAATCCGGAATGTCGAATTGAAACGGATATCCAATTGATCCGTTACCGGATTCGGATAGATGATATAATCGTTTAAGTGCAGTTCAGCTTCATTTATTCCTGTCCCGTCTGCGATTATTGTATGGCACGCAGAAGTATCGATGCACTGATCCTTTGTTATAACAACGGCATAGGAGCCACTCTCTGTTGGTGTAAAGGTAGATGACGTTTCACCGCTTACAGGTGTATTATCATCGCAGCTGATCCATTGAAATGTTGCATCGGATTCTGCAGAAGAAAGTGTGCTATTGTTAACATAAATAGTAGTGTCAATGGTATTAATGGTCAATTTGATCGTTATAATGCTGTCACAGCCTGTCGTGTTAGGAATCGTATCCACATATACACCTGTTGTATTAAATACCTTGCCGCCGGGGCTTATATAGCTGAAGCATACCGTATCTGTTATCGTTTCAAAAGAATGATAGCAGGTATTCATTTTAAGTATAAAAATATCTCTGAAACCCATACTGGGAAGATTAAAAATGGCTGTTGAAGGATCAAAATCAACAGTAGCTGAAAAATGGCCCAAGGTGTATATATTGTTATTGCTATCTACTGCAATATCTACCCCGACGTCTTCTGACAAATTACCTACTTGCTTTACCCATATTAAATTACCGCTTGTATCATGTTTATCGATATAGATATCTGAACTGCCTTTGCTAACCAAAACATTTCCCCTCCCATCTACATCAAAATCAGTGCTGTAATTAAAGAAACCTGTTCCTAATATATACCCGTCTCTGTCCAACACTAATTTGCTTGTTCCCCCACCTACACGCTTTGCCCATACCAGTGCTCCGAAACGGTCAAGTTTGCAGAGAAATTGGGAGACCAGAGCCGTTGATGTCAGATTATAAACCCCGCTTCCCGGATCAATATCCATAGTCCCGTTAAGCCACCCCCTTATGTACAAATTATTGCTATCATCACATACAATGCTTTCAAGGGAACTTGATGTATTGAGTGCTGTTCCGTAAGTGTATACATCAATATAATTACCCGCGCTGTCCAGCTTTGAAATAAATGCGGCGAAATAGGAAGACAGGGAAGTAATGCTATGTGTCTGTGGCCCCGGATCAAAATCTACCGTTCCTGAAAATATTCCATAAGTAAATACATTATTGTGATGATCTACTATAATACCTGAAGGTGTCTCTGTATTACTTCCTCCTATCTGCTTAGCCCAGATTAGCTTAAAGTCAGGGTCGTACTTCCCAATAAACACATCTGTGTTGCCATTCGACGGTATATTTGTGACCCCCGCATCCGGGTCTGCATCGAATGGCTGGGAAAACCCTCCTGTGACATAAATATTTCCGGCCTGATCAATATCAATTTTACTAGCCCGCAAGGCATTGATATATTTAGCCCATATCAAATTTCCATCAGGAGACAATTTTAATACGTACATTGCACCACCCGGGCCTGAAGTAGCATTAATGACGCCAGGCCCAGGGTCTAAATCCACCGTGCTAGAGAAAAAACCGGTAGATAAAATATTGCCATCCGGAAGTATATCTATGGATGAACCATAATCTCCGGAAATGCCACCAATTCTTAAAGCCCACTCAAATTCTCCTTGGTTGTTAAGCTTAGATACAAAAGCATCTGTAATGTCAAACTGTAAGTCACCATCGGCAGTTAAGTTATATACCGCTGAACCGGGATTAAAATCAGCTGTTTTTGTAAATTCTCCAGTTGAATAAATGTTCCCGGAACTATCTACCTTAAATTCATGAGCCCTGTCATATCCTATTCCACCCATCCCCTTAGCCCAAACAAAATTAGCGTTCTGTGCTTTCAGGGTCATGCCGGAAAAAATGGCCAGAACAGTCCATATTAATCTCTTCCCCAATAGTTGCTTTTTAATCATAATCACTATATGCTATATCAATGGCGGAATTTAAATGAATCGAAAAGTTTTTTTATCCGCTGTAAAAACAATACGGGTTGCCTGTCGGTCACCCCAATTTACCTGATCAAAGGTACACAGCAAATATATTCCCTTTGTACATCCTGCCAAGAAATACTATTGATATTCCCTTCAATTGTCGAAAACTATATATTCACGCTCTTCGAAACTTATAAATTTCGTAAGCCTAATTATATTGCCTTGCCAATAGTTCACGCTCTATAGCTATATATTCCATTCAACGCTATTCCAAGTGACTTCGGCGATATAAGGATCAAAGGAACTGTACAGATATCGCCAAAGTTATCCTGTCACTGATTGCCGACACACAAATTTCCCTCATCTAAAGATATCTGTTAAAACCAGGCATCGGTGTCACCTATTCCTGTGTTGCACACACGCCCATATTCTGCAAGGCCACAAATCACATAAAAATATTTCCAAATCAATACCTTAATTTTGCATCCGCATATAAAAAACACTTTTCATTTATCCACACTGCTATCAATATGGCTATCCTCGGAAATAAAATTTTAGATTTAGAAACCTTCGAACAGGTTGTTTTGCAAAACAGGCCAATTGATCTTGATAGCAATGCACTATCCGAAGTGGATCAGTGCTTTGATTTCCTGACCCGGTTTTCGGCAGATAAATTAATATACGGGATAAACACCGGCTTCGGGCCTATGGCTCAATACCGGATAGAAGCCGATGCATGCCTGCGGTTACAACTCAACCTCATTCGCAGCCATGCCAGTGGTATGGGGCAATTGCTAACACCCCTGCAAACAAGAGCTACGCTATTGGCCAGGCTCAATACCATGATGCGTGCCTGCTCCGGTGTACATTCGGATCTGGTCGTTCTTATGAAAGAGCTGATCAACCACGAAGCATACCCCTGCATTTACCGGCACGGAGGCGTAGGAGCAAGTGGCGACCTGGTGCAACTGGCTCACCTCGCGTTAGGACTTATAGGCGAAGGTTCTTTCTGGTTTAAAGGGGAGATAAAAGACGCTGCTGAAGTATTCCGAAAGCTTAACCTTACTCCTCTAAAAATACATATCAGGGAAGGCCTGGCCTTACTGAACGGCACTTCGTCAATGACGGGGATAGGGGCTATCAACGTGATACATGCCCGCAGGCTGCTTACCGGACAAATTCTTTTTTCATTAATGGTCAACGAGATCATGGAAGCTTATGATGATCATTTCTCTGAAGAACTGAATGGCGTTAAGCTGCATAAAGGCCAGCAACAAGTAGCAAGGGCTATGCGGGCTATTTCGCATAAAAGCAAGCTGATGCGTAAAAGGCATGAGCATCTGTATGATAAAAAAGTAACGGAAAGCGTATTGGAAGACAAGGTACAGGAGTATTATTCCCTGCGCTGCGTACCACAAATACTGGGGCCGATATACGATACGGTGGAATATACGGCTCAGATCATTACACAGGAACTGAACTCCGTAAACGATAACCCGGTAATTGACTATAAGAACGGAAATATTTTTCACGGGGGTAATTTTCACGGCGACTATGTTTCTCTGGAAATGGACAAGTTGAAAATAGCCATAACCAAATTAAGTATCCTGGCAGAACGACAGCTCAACTTCCTGCTGAACCCGGGCCTTAATAAAAAGCTGCCGCCATTTATTAATGCCGGCGTATTAGGTCTCAACTTCGGCGTACAAGGCATACAATATCCGGCCGTATCCAATGTGGCAGAAAACCAAACGCTAAGTAACCCAGCCTATATACACAGCATACCGAACAATAACGACAACCAGGACATTGTAAGTATGGGCACCAATGCAGCACTGATCTGCGCAAAGGTGATAGAGAACACTTTTGAAGTATTATCCGTACATGCCCTGGCTATCATACAGGCCATCAGCTACAGGGGCTTTGCCGACAGGCTATCGCCAGCTACAAGGTGGATGTATGACGAGCTTAGTGTTTTAGCGCCAGCCTTTGTAGAAGATACCCCGGCATACGAACGCCTGAGAAATGTGAAACAATGGCTTATGGAAACGGAAGTGGGTGAAAAAATGAAAAAACTTTTGGAATTTGATTAAGAACACTATTATATTTTCATTTTATTGCATACATTTATTGTTTCTTTACTACAAACACATGAGGCAATGAACTCATTTAAAATCACACTATGCGCCGGCTTACTGGTTTCTGTCCTGTTTACGGCATGTAATAATAAACCTGATTCCGGTGAAAATAATACCCGGGAACATAAAGTTGTAACGGAAAAATCCTTGCCCGAAAACTTTTACAAAAGGCTAGAAGGCACTATTGCTAACCAACCGGTAGTTATGCACCTGCAACGTGCAGGCGGACGGCTGCATGGCCTGTATTATTACAACAACCAGGGTAAGTGGATCACCTTAAGCCTGGTATCAGACAGCAGTTCTAACAACAGGCTATATCTTACAGAACAGAATGCTACTGCAATATACAGCGGTACAGACGACGTCAAAGATCCGGTCATAATACTTGAATATGAAGCCGGCACTTTTAAAGGCTCCTGGGCTAATGGCGATAGGTCTTATGCTTTTTCCTTAAAAGAAAATTATCCTGCAGGCAGCTATTCGTTCAGCGCACATTTTGTAGCCGACAGTATTGAAGGCTTTCCGGGGCAAAGCAATACGCCGATGGCACGTGTAAGTGAGTTTTTCCCGGTAGCTACCTCAGAAAATTCAGACTGGCTGAACAGGCAGTTTCTAAATCTTCTGGATGCAGATACCACTATGCGTGATATTGACGCAGCGGCCAGGAAACAAAATACCAGCTACCTCGAATCCTATCGAAAGGATGTACGCGAAATGGATCCCAAGGGAGAAATGCCGGCTTTCCTTAATTATGAAAAAATCGATGAAATAACGATAAGCTATAATGATAATGATTTCGTAGTCGTATCTTCTCTGTCTTTCGCCTATGAAGGTGGCGCACATGGCAACTATGCCACAAGCATGCAGTGTTATGATATACGTAATCAAAAAGTTTTAACCGTTAATGATGTGCTGCAAATAGACTCAGCGGCGCTTTCGCCGATATTAGAACGAAATTTCCGCAGCCAAGCTTCGCTCAGAGCTACGGATCAGCTTTCCACTATTCTTTTTGAAAACCATATACCACCAACAGATAATTTTTACTTCACAGGACAAGGTATAGGATTCTTATATAACCCTTATGAGCTGGCTGCGTATGCACAGGGTGTTATCAATATCTTTATTCCCTATACAGAGCTGAAATCTTACCTCCAACCGGAGTTTGCCGAAAGGATGCACGTGCAGTAGCCACTCAACCATATTCACCATTCTGACATTAATGATATATGGTTTGCTTTCACCGCCGATCCGAAAAAGTATGTAGCGTGCTCTTCAAAGTCTTCGGTAGAATCGGTTGTGTAAAATAATTTACTCCCGCTTTTAGTGATGAGCGCATCAATCTCCGGGTGCCGTTGCAGGTAATGAACAAGACGCTCCGCAACAATAGGCCCCTGCGCAACAAGGCTAATCCCTTCGGGAAGATACTTCTTTATTTTATCTGACAGAAGCGGGTAGTGTGTGCAGGCAAGAAGTACTGTATCAATATCCTTATCCTGGTCCAACAGAAGATTCAAATCTTTCTGAATATAATAATCGATCCCGTCATCGAGATAGGCACCATCTTCCACAAAAGGCGCCCAAAGCGGGCAGGCATGCTGGTACACGGAAATACCCGGATAAAACTTATGGATCTCTGTAGGATAAGAGCCTGAAGACACTGTTCCTTTCGTACCTAATACCCCTACCTTGCCCGTACGACTCAGGCTGCCTGCTATCTCAGCCGTAGGTCTTATGACACCGAGCACACGTCTGTTGTCGCCCCACTGAGCCAGGTTTTTTTGCTGTATAGTGCGCAAAGCTTTCGCCGATGCCGTATTACAGGCTATTATGATCAGCGGGCAACCCTTTTTCCACAACCACTCTATACACTCCAGCGTATACTCATATACCGTTTCAAAAGACCGGTTACCATAAGGCGCCCTTGCGTTATCACCCAAATAACAATAGTCATACCCAGGCATACGCTCCGCTATAGCGCGAAACACCGTAAGTCCCCCATATCCCGAATCAAAAATACCAATAGGATGCATTAATTAAAAAGTCAAAGGTCAAAATTAAAAAAAGCACGTAAATAACCATATTAAAATAACATCCCGGTTCCAAAGCTTGGAAGATGTCTCCACGGAGTTTATCCTGAGCATGCCGCAGGAGTGCTAATGACTGTTCCTGTTCAAATATGCCAGGCATACATCCCTCGCGTCATGGCGAGCCCCGACCCGCCATCTTATTCCCGGCAGCAAGGCGGCTTTCTCAGCTAATCCATAGTCGACGATACGCATAAGAAAATAGTATGTAAGGGCACCTTGCCATAGTATGAGGAATTGCGGGCCGGGGCCCGTAATGACCTTATGTGTTACCTGTTTTCATGTACTTTTTATTTTGTTTGTCATCGCCTCATTGATTTGGTTCGCTAATAGCTCGTCGACATGATGGTATTGGGGAAGTTATTTTGATTATTATACTAAAAAGCCCCAACGTCCGAAAATCGTAAATCCTCCCTAACTCAAAAGATAAGCCACATCCTCCTTTGTCAGCTGTTTCATAAAAGCATTCTCATCCGCGATCAGATCCTTAACAAGTGTCAGCTTGCGCTCCTGCAACAGCAAGATCTTTTCTTCTATCGTATCCTTACATATCAGACGGTAAGCAAATATATTTTTTGTCTGACCGATCCGGTGCGTACGGTCAATAGCCTGCTGCTCTACAGCAGGATTCCACCAGGGATCAACGATATATACATAATCTGCCGCGGTAAGGTTTAACCCCACGCCACCGGCTTTCAGAGATATTAGGAAAACACGGCACTCTTCATCATTCTGAAATGTCTGGATGGCCCGCTCTCTTTCGGAGGAGGAAGTGCTGCCATCAAAATAAACATAAGGAATATTCCGGCGCTCCAACTCTGCCCGGATGAGGGACAGCATGCCTAAGAATTGGGAAAACACCAGTGCCTTATGCTTCCCGGTGTTCTCAGTAAGCTCACGCAACAACTCCTCAATCTTTACCGAATGATTTTCATATACTTCGTCACCATTTAAAATAGCCGGCGAGTCACAGATCTGCCTGAGCTTCATTAAGCCCGTAAGAATACTGAAACGGGAGCGGTCCATGCCTTTTTCTTCTATCTCACCCAATATCTGGGAGCGGAAAGTATTACGGTAGCTATCGTAGATCTTACGTTGCTTAGCACCCATTTCACAAAACAGTACGGTTTCACTTTTTTCAGGGAGATCGGGTGCTACCTGTTCTTTGGTACGCCTTAGCAGGAAAGGGCGTATCAACCTGCGGAGGTGCTTTTTCACATCTTCTTCCTGCAGCTTATCAATGGGTGTGGCAAACTCATTCCGGAAAAATTCCATTGAACCCAGCATACCCGGGTTCAGGAAATTCATTTGTGCAAAGAGATCAAAAGTATTATTCTGGACAGGTGTACCGCTCAATGCCAGCCTGTTCTTACTTTGCAGCATCTGGCTGGCTTTGGCCACCTGTGATAAAGGATTTTTAATGGCCTGTGATTCATCAAGCACTACATAATCGAAAGGTATACGCGAGAGCATTTTTACATCACTGCGCAATGTACCATAAGTAGTGATGATAAGATCCACATCTGAAAAATCATCGGGATTGGAAGATCGTTGCAGCCCATGATGAATGCGGTAACGGATCGACGGGGTGAACTTCTTTATTTCATTTTCCCAGTTGTATATAAGCGTTGTAGGACAGGCTACAAGAAAGTGGGCGCCGGGATGATTGTTCAGGTAATATTGAAGGAAAGTAAGTGTCTGCAATGTTTTTCCCAAGCCCATATCATCGGCCAGTATACCGCCCCAGCCTACTTCCTGTAAAAACACCATCCATTGGAAACCCCATTTCTGGTACGGCCTCAGATCTGCATACACATTCTCCGGTATATCGACCTGAGTTTCGCGGTCGAAATCATAATGCATGAGCTTCGATCGCCGCTCAGCTATTTCAGACAGTATCTCCCGGTTACTGATTTCATTTTCCAATCCTTCCAGTGCAGAGAAATGGAACCTCTTCAAACGTAGCGTCCGCCCTTTCTCTATTGTGCCCACCTTTACCATCAGGCCATACTGATCCATCCACTCTTCTGAGAGCAGGCCTATACTGCCGTCCTTAAGCGAAACATAGTTCTGTCCCTTGCTTACTGCCCGCTTTACATCTGCAATGCCTACCTGCTCCTCGCCAAAGGCAATTTCTATTTCCGCATCAAACCAATCGATACCACTATTGATCTGTAAGGTTGTGACCGGCTTATTGGGATTGATCCGAAGCTGCTTCAGCTTTTCATATCCCGATACTTCGACATTATTTTCTTTAAGCTTTTCTATAAAGTTGAAATACCAGTTTCCTTTCATGGCTTCTGTTGCCAGAAGCAAAAAGGAACGGGACTTCCGGCTCTCCTGCATAGAAGGATGCAGATGCCGCAAGAGGGTTAAAAAAGTTTGTTCGGTAGCTTCATCCCGTTGGTAAACGATTACTTTACCATCTGTAGCCGTGATGGCAGGCGTATAATCAAGCCATTGTTTCTCTACTCCATCGTAATCAAATACCGGTTTAAACACCAGGGCCTTTTCCGTTTCTTTAAGATAAAGCCTGAGCTTTGGCTCGTATTCCGTAATAATATCTTTCAGTGTGTCATCAAAAGTGATAGCTGTTATACCAGACAAGGGCAATAAGCTATTTTTTAAATACTGCGGCCAGTCTTCCCTGCTTATTACAAGACAGCCGGATTCATCGAACTGTTCCATTATACCTACTATCTCGGTATGAGCGGCAGCATGAAAGATACCGTTATATCTTATAAGAGCAGCATTAAAGACAGTAACCTCGTCGTGAGGCACTACATCTTCGCCTAATTGTATATTAAGACTCAGCTCTATACCATCATCGACCGGCTTAGCTGTAATATGTGTATGAAAAACCTGGCCGGCAAAAGAAGATTTTTCCAGGTTGGCGGTCAGGAAATATTTACCTTTTTCGAGCGAATAAATAAAAGGGTAAGATTGAAAATGCTCCAGTAACCTTTGGTAACGTGGCACATAAAACTCCCAGGCCTGCTTACGTAATTCGTTGCCAGGTACCGTCTTAAATTCTTCCGGAAGACTATCCCAGAACTCCCCGAAAGGAGAATCCCTCTTTATAAATTTAAACAGCTCATCAGCACCCTGCTTACGCAGTGCCGTGATCAATAGTTTATCTCTGTCTTTCAGCCCGGCAGGTGAAATATATTGGTTCAGCTCCACACGTTCAACAAGGCCAATGTATTTAACTTCGTCTTCATCCGGTTCTCCCGAAATAAGATGAAAGCTGGTAAAAGGAAAATACCCGGATGGATTTGCGTCTACCAGCACGCCCATTCTAATGGTTTTTAAAGAAGGATTGTCCTTTTCCTTTTCTATCTCTTCCCGTGCAGGTGTTTTGGTGGCCTGCCCCACAGGTTGAAGAGCGATCCTCCTGATAGTCGGATCCAATACCCTTAAAAAGGGCTTACCGTCATGATAGGAAAATTCAAATTTACCTTTGATATCATCGTTAAGACTGTAGCCGTACAGGCTCAGAAGCTTATTTTTCTGGACATCCCAGTTGCGCAGGGTACTGAAGTAATGACCTCCGAAATAATTCAGCACATAAAGAAATACCGAAGCTTTATGCACGCACAAAGGATGCTCTTTATAAGAGCAGCTGCATGAAGTATCAAAATAGCGCTCTTCATTTTGCTTCAGCAGCACGGAAGTGATCTCTCCTTCATCATCCCGTACTTCTGCCTTTACCGTATCATCTTTGGCTTCTATAATTGTGACCCGTTTATCAGCTACCCAGTCTTCGGCCTTTGAAAACATTGCCTGGCCTGCAAAAAGCCTAAGGAAATGTGCGGATATCTGCCGCATCCTTACCATAGTATGCTTCTGGTCGTAGCTGACATGCACATTATCGAAATAACCGCTTTGTAAAAGATCATTCAGCTGAAATAATGCAGCCGCCTCATGACGGCACACCGTTCCCATATTATAGGGGCACTGGCAACGGAGAGAGATTTTTTTGGCATCTAAATAATTCTGTACAGTTACCTTATAATAATTGCTGTATACATCGTTGCGCACCCTGAATACCACCTGCTCCACCAGGGTATCGCTCTCCAGTACCTGAACACCGGCAGTATGGAAAATACGTTTCCCCCTGCGGATGACCTCATCTGTAGCATTGTGGTAAATATGTTTCAGCAAATCGGGTAATGACATTCTTATGGTATGCTCCGAAAAAAGCAAGCGGCAAAATTACCTAAAAAGAAGGACAAAAAACGACTATTCATTTAAAGGTTATCTTAATTATGAAGCTTGTAATACATAAATCCTAAAACTGTAGCTTTGCAATATGGTGCACAACAAGGAAATTGCGGCGATGTTTGATCTGCTGTCCAAACTTATGGATATCCACGGTGAGAACAGTTTTAAAACAAAAACATACAGTACCGCCGCCTACCGCATTGAGAAGCTTCCGGAACAACTGGAAAGTATGGATCCGGGCCAGATCCATTCCCTACCGGGCATTGGAGAAGCCGTTACCAAAAAGATTATGGAGATCCTTACTACCGGCAGCTTACCGGCACTGCAGGAATACCTGGAGAAAACACCACCAGGAATAGTAGAGATGCTCTCTATAAAAGGAATAGGCCCGAAGAAAATTGGCATACTATGGAAAGAGTTGGGAATAGAATCCATAGGGGAGCTGGAATATGCCTGCAATGAAAACCGGCTGATCATTTTAAAAGGTTTTGGCGCAAAGACACAGGAAAGCATATTGAAAAGTATAGCCTTTATGCAAAATAATAAAGGACTTTACTTATGGATGGAGGCAGAAGCCATAGCTAACGAAGTGATGAAGTCATTACAGAAAACCTTTCCGGAAAACCGGATCCGGTTTTCCGGCGCCTACAGAAGACAATTGCCGGTCATTGCCCATGTGGATATTGTTACCGATTTAACCGAAGATAATATTAAGCCGGTATTCGCTGCGATACCGGAAGTACGTTTTGAACATCAGGAGCATGGTCTGCAGATGACATTACCTAATATGCCGTCATTTCTTTTTTATTACGGTAAGAATACAGATTTCCATAAAGCCCTTTTTGAAACAACAGCAACACCTTCTTTTGCAGATTCTTTTTTAGAGAAATATACTATACCGGAAACAGTAAACAGGGAAGAAGATATTTTTCTTTATAACCGGCTTCCTTATATTCCGCCTTATCTCAGGGAGTCTGAGGCTGCGATAAAGACTGCAGAAGAAAATAAGATCCCATCCGTATTACAGACCGGGGACATCAAAGGCATTATCCATGCACACTCTACCTGGAGCGATGGCGTGGATTCTTTAGAACAGATGGCTACCACAGCGAGGGATAAAGGATACGAATACCTGGTCATCAGCGACCACTCGCAATCCGCATTTTATGCAAAAGGCCTAAAGCCGGAACAGATCGTCCAGCAACATGCCGAGATAAACCTGCTCAATGAAAAGCTGGCTCCGTTCCGCATTTTGAAAAGTATAGAGGCGGACATTCTATATGACGGCAGACTGGATTACACCGATGATATACTGGCTACATTTGATCTCATCATTGCCTCCGTGCACAGCAACCTGAAAATGACGGAAGAAAAAGCCATGCAACGTATACTGGCCGCTATACAAAATCCTTTTACTACTATTCTTGGTCACCCTACCGGAAGGCTGCTACTCTCCAGGGAAGGTTATCCTGTCGATCATAAAACATTGATAGATGCCTGTGTAGCGCATAATGTTGTTATAGAAATTAATGCGCATCCCCGGCGGCTGGACTTGGACTGGAACTGGATATCCTATGCTCTTGAAAAAGGAGCTATGCTTTCTTTAAATCCTGATGCTCACTCTGTTAGTGGTATGGATATGGTTAAATATGGCGTACTGGCTGCGCAGAAAGGCGGGTTGACAAAGGAAAGAAACTTAAGTTCCCAATCGCTGGCTGGGTTATTGAAATGGCTGGAAGAATAACGGCCTGTGCATTTTCCAAAATTCGGTCTTTGAAAAATAATTGCTATAAGATCCGATCCCTAATAATAGGGATACCCGTACATGTACTGATTTGTTCATTGAGCTACGACAATTTATACCGATACTTTTCATTCATTTACTTCCCAGTATCCACTTTTGTCTGCTCCCTCTCTTCTGATCTTACCCTGCTTCCTTAATTTATCCAAATCACGGATAATTGTTCTGCGACTTACTTTTGTTAGCAGCGCCAAGTCCTCTATGGTAATATTTTTATTTTTTCCTATTGCAATGAGAATAGTTTTTTGCCTCTCTGTTGTATTTACAGTGCCATTTACAGTGCCATTTACAGTGCCATTTACAGTGCCATTTACTTCCCTCGTACTTACTTTCTGCTTGCTATAAGCCAACAGAGTCATGAATCCGTTTCCCTGCTCATGATATTGAAACGTCATTGTCGGGTAATTCTTGATTTCCGTACGTATACGTAAGAATCCAGTGCCATACTTCTCAATGTCTTTCGTGAGGTAGAAAGCCTCCGCAATCAGTTTATTTCTTAATTCTGAAGTATAATTATTTTGCTTAAGATCCTCTAATGTTATGCCACCGCAGAGCTTACCGGGATTGTAAAGAGTGAGCTTCCGGTCGAATATTTTTATTTGTACGTCTGAAGAGCTGGTATAATCGCGATGGATGAGTGCGTTTAATACCAGCTCACGTACGGCCGCCGCCGGATACTCGAATATTTCGGTACGCTGAGAGGTGATTCCGGTAATTTCGAAAGCGACTTTCATGTGTGAGTTGATGAACCGAAGGGTTTCATCCACAACATCGAAAAGATTGCCATTAATCATCCGTTCATCAATAATTAACGATGGAGATCGGAACCGGCCAACATGAACATTGTAAAACAAATTGTCTTTGGAAAAGAGTACCATTGCGGCATTGGTCGCTTCACCATTTCTCACTAATTTCAACATTGCCAACGCCTCGCTTGGATCATCAGGAAGTATAAACCGCCCACCTTCGTTCACCTTTTTCAGGAACCTATTTACTTTTTCTTCATTGAGATCATTGTATGTGGTATTGGGATACGGGTAAGAATCCCAGGATAGTTGTAACGATTGCAAATGCATGTCACTAATCTCGGATGGGTTCAACAGATGATTCGCATTCCTTACCCTACGATAATACCTTCCTTTGCAGGCTACAGGTTTTATAGGAAATTCCTTCACGGCCAATTCACCAACTTTCACACCATCTACTTCGATGATGCTTGCATCTGGTATGATACTGGGCTGTGTTTTATTTTTCACCTCATTTAGCCATCTTTGCAATGTTTCCGTACCGATGGTAAAACCTTTAACAGGAGCACCGTTATCATTCACTCCTATCAGCACTCTGCCGCCCTTACTGTTCGCAAAGGCTGTCAACGATTCTACTACTCCATCGTTAAACGAACTCTTAAATTCAGTGTGGATATCTTCCTTAAACCTGGCTTTTGGCATATTAATGCTATTCTTTGAGCCTCTCTGGGAACCATCAAATATACCACTTTAACCTTGAATAATACAGGGGTTGATGTGGTTGTGTTACAAGAACACTCAGCACCACCATTGCATTTTTTTTGCTAAAATAACATTGTATTGGAATTTGTTTATACACTTATTCCCCATTTATCCATATTTGCCCACGCAAAGTCAGACTGATATCTTTCCGGTATGATACCATCCCGCATAGAGCCCACCGGCACCGAAGGGAAAATTTCCTCGAAGGTCAGCATTTCATTAAGGGAGACCCTTCTGTATATATGTGAGCGGGTTATATTTTTCATATCGTCTAAGCCGGAAGCACCAAGCAGTTCCACAAAATTTTTAACAGTGGCCTGGTGATAGTTGGCCACTCTGGTCTTCTTGTCTTCCACTACCAGTCCTACGGTTAAGGACGGATCCTGGGTAGCCACGCCGGTAGGGCATTTATTGGTATTGCATAATAAAGCTTGTATGCAACCTACAGCCATCATCATGGCACGGGCGGTATTACAGGTATCTGCTCCGAGTGCCATAGCCCTGAGTATATGGAAGCCGGTAACAATCTTACCGGATGCTATGATACGGATATGTTTACGTATATCCAGTCCCTGAAGTATATTGTGCACAAATGCTATCCCGTCCAGCAAAGGCGCACCCACATAGTTTGAAAATTCCTGGGGGGCTGCACCGGTACCACCTTCCCCACCGTCAACAGTAATAAAGTCGGGATAAATATCCAGGGCGATCATAGCCTTACAGATCGCGATAAACTCGCTTTTATGTCCGATACATAATTTAAAACCTACAGGTTTACCACCGCTGAGATCACGCAGTTTTTTAATAAATAATACCATTTCCTTAGGTGTGCTAAATGCCGAATGATAGGGCGGCGAAGCAACTAAGGTATGTGGTTTTATATGGCGTATGGCTGCTATCTCCGGTGTATTTTTTGAAGCCGGCAATATACCGCCATGACCGGGTTTGGCACCTTGCGAGATCTTCAGTTCTATCATTTTGATATTAGGCAGCTTTGCTTTTTCTGCAAACAGCTCCGGCGAAAAATTCCCTTCTTCATTGCGACAGCCAAAATAGCCGGTACCGATCTGCCAGATCAGATCTCCACCATGCTTCAGGTGAAAAGGACTAAGTCCACCTTCTCCTGTGTTATGGGCAAAACCTCCGATCCTGGCGCCAGCATTCATCGCTTCCACGGCATTACTGCTCAGTGAGCCGTAGCTCATGGCCGAAATATTAAAAATACTGGCAGAGTATGGTTGCTTGCAATCTTTATTGCCGAATACCACTCTCGGATTATGATTCAGCTTATTAAAATCTTTAGGAGCTATAGAGTGGCACATCCATTCGTATCCTTCATTGTACACATCCATCTGCGTGCCGAATGGCATAGTATCGGTATCCTGCTTAGCCCGCTGATATACAGTTGAGCGATCTATACGGTTGATCGGCCGGCCATCCGTATCTGACTCCACAAAGTACTGGTACACTTTAGGCCGGAGCTCTTCCATAAGATACCGCAGTCGTCCCAGAAGCGGGTAAATACGCATAATACTATGCTTCTTCTGGTACATGTCATAATACCCTAACACTGTAAGGAACAGGAAGATCACAAAAAAGGGATACCAGTGGGGACTAAAAAAAACAGATAATAAGAAAGTGGTTAGAACTAAAATGGTAGATACGATTACGAATATTTTACGCATGATCTATATAACGTTTGAATTATTGGGCTAAACAAAGAATATTATCTTGATTTTCCTAAAAATATTTCATTGGGCCGGCAATTAGGGTTAAAAACCTGGTTTGCTCTATATTGCAGCAGCAAGTTACAGGCTTCACAGCAGTAGCAATTACCACCGAAGCAGGCGTGCCGCCCGTTCCGCATTTACTTTTTCCCAAACACTCTTACAATAAAAAATCGCAGTTCCCATAGTCTCCGACTATGTTGTTGTGGCAGACAGTCTCCGGACTGCATTTTATTACATCTCCCCATATTTTTTACGATAAACACATTTATGGAATGGAATACTATAAAGTAAACAGGTGACAGGTACACTGGTTGGAGACCTGGAATACCTGCGACGTAGTCCGGAAATACGCCGAACATTGGGACTTGGAGTCAGAGACACTACTTATTATCTTAATTTTCCTGAAAAACTTATCACTATTGCGTGCAAACCGTTTAAAGAATAAGAGACGAGAAATATCGGCAATCCTGATTTCTAACCGGGTTAACCAACATAGAACAATAAGCATACCATAAGGTTATATATAATTTCATAATGTAAACCATGTATATCTCACTATAGCTGATATTGATTTACGGTTAAGCAATTTTTAATATACGCCTTTTGTAAAGCTGACTTATCCCGAAAAGCGGTTTTTAATTTAACTTTGCGCTCCTCATGAACCTGCAAACCTTGCTGGGTATATATCAGGATGATAACCGCATAAAACAGATAGCGGACAGGATTTTATTGCCCGTACCCAAAACACACTTAGTATTGCGCAACCTTAAAGGGTCTTCCGTCAACTTTGTAGCCAGTGCTGTCTGGCAACAATCCGACGCCAATCACGTATTCGTGCTCAACGATAAAGAAGAAGCGGCCTATTTTCACAACGACATGGAAAGTCTTACCAAGGCTCTGGATATTTTTTATTTCCCCGATTCTTTTAAGAAAAGCGGCGATTACAAGCAGCTCAACAGCAGCCATATTATGCTGCGGACGGAAGCACTGACGCATTTTTCAGGCCATACTGCAAACCAGCTCCGGAAAAAGGTCCTGGTCACTTATCCTGAAGCTCTTTTCGAGAAAGTAGTAAATGCCTCCGCTCTGTCCTCTAACATGATCTACATAAAAAAAAGTGATACGATCAATGTAAAAGAGCTGATGCAGCAGTTTATATCCTTAGGATTTAAAAGAGAAGATTTTGTATATGAGCCCGGCCAGTTTGCCATGCGGGGAGGTATACTGGATATTTATTCCTTCGGCAATGAGCATCCTTACCGGATAGAGCTGTTCGGTAATGAAGTGGACAGCATCCGCATTTTTAACCCGGAAACACAGCTTTCCGAGAGAAAATTGTTACAGGTTTCCATATTACCCAATATAGAAACAAAGTTTGAGGCTGAGGAAAAGATATCTCTGCCGGACTATCTGCCGGAGCATACCGTTTTCTGGTTTAAAGATCTGTCGTTTGCAACAGGTAAATTAAGCAGGCTGGCGGAAGAGCTGCCGGAGAAAATTCCCCAGTCAGGGCTGGCATCGGTTGAATACGAGGATCAGACGCTAAAGCAGCTGAGTATTGAAGATTTTGAAAGTATTGAAGCATGGGAGCAGAAAGTAAAAGAAAAGCATATCATTGAATGGGACGAAACAAATAATGAAGCAGATAAGCGCTTTGACGGGTACACGGTTATCGACTTTCAAACGGATAACCAGCCGGTGTTCAACAGGAACTTTGAGTTGCTGATACAAAACCTTAAAGACAGATCCGCGGCTGGTTATATACCTTATATTTTTGCGGAGAACAGCAAACAGTTAGAGCGCCTGCGCAGCATATTTGAAGATTCGGATGCAAGAATCGACTTTATACCGATACCTGCCTCGCTGAGTAAAGGATTCATCGATCATCATGCCAAAGTACTGGTATATACGGATCACCAGATCTTCCAGAGGTATCATAAATATAAAGTTAAACAGGCTTATAGCAAAGGAAAGGCCATTACGTTAAAGGCCTTACAGGAATTGCAGCCCGGCGATTTTGTTACCCATATAGATCATGGCGTGGGTGTATACAGCGGCCTGCAGAAGATCGAGGTTAATGGTAACATACAGGAGACCATACGAATATTGTATCGCGATAACGATGTACTGTATGTAAATATTAACTCGCTGCATAAGATCAGTAAGTATACAGGGAAAGAAGGTACCGTACCGAGAGTAAATAAGCTCGGCAGCGACACCTGGGAAAAGCTGAAAAATAAAACCAAGCGCCATGTAAAAGATATTGCTGCCAATCTTATTAAGCTTTATGCTAAACGTAAAGCTTCGGAGGGCTTTGCACATTCGCCCGATACCTATTTGCAGACAGAGCTGGAAGTTTCCTTTTTTTATGAAGACACGCCAGACCAGAGTAAAGCTATAGCTGATGTAAAACGGGACATGGAGGCAAGCGCGCCTATGGATCGCCTGGTGTGCGGCGATGTGGGATTCGGCAAAACAGAGGTGGCCATAAGAGCTGCTTTTAAAACCGTAGGTGACAGTAAACAGGCTGCAGTGCTTGTGCCCACTACGATATTGGCTTACCAGCATTATCAGACATTTAAAGAGCGCTTAAAAGATTTTCCCGCCAATGTAGATTTTATCAACCGGTTTAAATCTGCTAAAGAGAAAAAAGAAACATTGAAAAAGCTGGAAGAGGGAAAGATCGATATCATTATAGGGACTCATTCTTTACTTGGCAAGGATATAAAATTTAAAGATCTGGGTTTACTGGTAATAGACGAAGAGCAAAAGTTTGGCGTTGCAGCAAAAGAAAAGCTGCGGGAGCGCAAAGCAAACGTTGACACGCTTACCCTAACGGCCACGCCTATACCCCGTACATTACAGTTCTCCCTGATGAATGCACGGGATCTGAGCATTATCAATACTCCTCCGCCTAACCGGCAGCCGGTACATACTGAGCTGATAGGCTTTGATGAGGACGTCATAAGAGATGCTATTTATTTTGAAGTGGAACGTGGTGGACAGGTATATTTTATCCACAACCGGGTGCAAAGCCTGCCGGGTATGGCAGAAAAGATCAAAACGCTTTGCCCCGATATAGAAATCCAGATAGCACATGGACAGATGGATGGCGCCCGCCTGGAAAAAACCCTGCTGGATTTTATAGAGCATAAATTCGATGTGCTTTGCTGCACCAATATCGTTGAAAGCGGCGTAGATATATCCAATGCCAATACCATTATTATTAACAATGCCCATCAGTTCGGGTTAAGCGACCTGCATCAGCTCAGGGGAAGAGTTGGACGAAGTAATAAAAAGGCATTTTGCTACCTGATTGCTCCTTCTTTAATTACGCTTCCTAATGATAGCCGGAAAAGGCTGCAAACGCTCGAACAATTTAATGAGCTGGGTAGCGGCTTCCAGATCGCTATGCGCGACCTGGATATCCGTGGCGCCGGTAATATACTCGGCGGAGAACAAAGCGGATTTATAGCTGAAATCGGATTTGAGATGTACCAGAAGATATTGGCAGAAGCTATACACGAACTAAAGAGCACAGACTTTAAAGAAGTGTTTGCCGGCGAAATGGACCGAAAAAGCGACTTTGTACAGGATTGTACTATTGACACCGACCTGGAGATCAGGATACCGGATACTTATATTGAAAACATAACGGAGCGTTTATCCTTATATACCCAGTTAGACAATTTAGAAGAGGAGCATGGGCTGAAAAAGTTTGAAGAAGAGCTGGTTGACCGGTTTGGTCCGATACCAAGACAAGTTGGGGATTTGTTTACTGCCTTGCGCTGTCGCAGAATGGCTAAAACGCTGGGCTTTGAGAAGCTTATTCTTAAAAATGAGCAAATGCGCCTTTATTTTATCAGCAACCCGGACTCTCCTTACTTTGAAAGCGAAACCTTCCAGTACATCATGCGATATATACAGACGCAGGCCAATAATGCCCGATTGAAGCACATTGGTAAGAATTTTATGTTGATTGTAGACCACATAAAGTCCATGGATGATGTTGCGTGGTTTTTGGAGGGAATGATTCTAAAATAGAAAAGTAAATTTATTTTTACTGTTCAATAGCAAAACAGTCAGGCATAATAACAACAAAATCTTTATCCTTATATATGGCCCAACAATTCGGAAAAACATGGTGGGGTCAGCAATGGCTGAATGCACTGAACAATATCGATTACAGCAACCGTTTGCCCAGGGGAAGTAGTTATGCAAGAAAGGGAGCCGTAACCAAAATAAAGATCGAGGATAATCATATCAACGCCAAGGTTGCCGGTAGCCGTCCCAAACCGTATAATGTGGATATTATACTGCCACCGTTTTTTGACCCGGAGCGCAGCAACTTTATAGATGCCCTGGCGGAGAAGCCGGTTATCATATCCAAGTTGTTGAACAGGGAACTGGATCCTGAAGTACTGAAAATTGCGGAACAGGTAGGGTTAAAGGTTTTCCCTCAACAATGGACAGACTTTAAAATGCAATGCAGCTGTCCGGACTGGGCCGTACCCTGCAAGCACCTTGCCGCCACTATTTACAAGATATGTGCGGAAATAGACAATAATCCATTTCTCGTCTTCGGCCTGCATCGGATCGATCTGATCAAAGAAATGAATGATCGTGGTTTTTTTGTCAACTTAGAACAATCGGCGATACCGGCCATAACAGATCTGTATTTTGACCGATCGGCCAGGAAGCAAAAGAAAGTTGCGTACAACGACCAAAACGCCTATCAGAAACTTTCTTATGCATCGCTTTCTCCTATACACGAACCGCTGATCGCGTTATTAACTGATTTCCCCGCTTTCTATACCGGCAGTGCTAATTTTAAGGAAAAGTACTGTGCATCCATCAACAGGATCGTACGCAATGCACAAAAAATATTACGGGGTAAGGTCAATATTCAGCAAATACTAAAGAAGGCTGTAGAAGAAGAGCAATTTATCAATACCCATAGCCGGAACAAAGTTGTTATTGATGAAAATTACCAGTCTAAAGTAATGGTCAATGACGACAGGTTTTCCCTTCCGCAGTTCCTGGCACAGATAGCGGAAATACCCTCAAATAAAACCTTAGATTACCAACCCTCCACAGCATCACTGCACACCTTATTTTTCCTGGCCTTACATTTATTGGCTAATGGTGCGGTAATACCACAGATAATAAGGCATACGCAAAAATATTACACCGTTCGCTGGATGCCGGCTATGCTGAGCAAAGACATAAGGGCGCTGATGGAGCAACTGTCGCATATCCTTCCCCCCGACCTATTATGCTGGCAGGATAAAAATAAAGAAAGGGTCGTTACCAGGCAGCCGGCTATTAATCTATTATCCCTGTTTATCACAGAGCTCGTTGCTATCTTCGAAGAAAAAGATACGGGCGACTTATTCCAGGATCTGTTTTTCAGGAAAAAGGCTTATTATTTTAACCTGCCCGGTGAGGATGCGCTGAGCGGCGGCATACAGGTATGGCTGCAAAAATACTATCTTACCCAGGGTGCGTATCGTCCGCAGATTGTAGTAGAAGAAACGGTTAATGAACAATTCCTGGTAACCGTAAATATTACAGAACAGTCAAAAACAATGGATAGCCCATTGCCACTACAAGATATACTTACCTCAAAACAACATGACCAGAAGCGCTTTGAAATACTGCAATCGCTTACCCAGCTAAGTAACTTTATTCCCGGTTTAGAGGTCTATATCAATTCCAAAGGGAAAGAAGCGATCCTAATGGAGAACGAGATTTTCACACCCTTTTTACTGCAAATGATCCCGGCTATAAAGCTGTTGGATATAGACATCCTGTTACCCAAGTCTTTACAAAATATACTCAAACCCAGGCCCAGTATAAAACTGAAAGCCAAGAAAGGAAAATCTTTCCTCAGGTTAGACCAGCTATTAACCTTTGACTGGCAGGTAGCTGTGGGAGATACTTTGATGAGTGAAAAAGAGTTTAACCAGCTACTACAAAAATCGGACAGCCTGATCAAATATAAATCTCAATACATCTATGTAGGTAAAGAAGACCTGGAAAAGCTGCATAAACATTTCAGCGCCGGGGAGGATCTTTCACCTTTCCAGATGCTGAGAGCTGCATTGAGTGGGGATTACTTTGGTGCTAAAGTGTCGCTAAGCGAAGAAGTACAGGAAATGATAAGAAAGATATCGGAATGTGAAGATGTGGCACTCCCTAATAACATACAGGCTACGCTTCGTCCGTACCAGCAAAGAGGATTTTCCTGGATGTACCGCAATGCACAAATAGGGTTCGGTTCAGTAATTGCTGATGACATGGGTTTGGGGAAAACGCTACAGGTCATTACCACACTGCTGAAATACAAAGAAGAAGGATTGCTGGAGGATAAAAAAGTATTGATAGTAACGCCTACCGGTTTGCTCACCAACTGGCAGGCAGAGTTTGAAAAGTTTGCACCTTCGCTCAAGATACACCTGTTTCACGGCACTAACCGCAAATTGGGTAAGGGCTTTGATGTGCTGCTCACCTCTTATGGAATTGCCCGTACGGAAGCGCCAAAGCTGAAAAAGCTGCCCTGGCATTCCTTAGTTATAGATGAAGCCCAGAATATCAAAAACCAGGATACCGGGCAAGCGAAGGCTATTAAGAATATAGGAGCCGACAATTTTATTGCTATGAGCGGTACGCCTGTAGAAAATAAGCTAAGCGAATTATGGAGCATAATGGATTACAGCAATCGCGGACTGTTAGGCAACTATAAAGAATTTAATGATACCTACGGTAGCCCTATCGAAACTTATAATGATGCTTCAGTAGCAGATAAGCTGAAGAAAGTAACCGCACCCTTTATGATGAGACGCCTGAAAACAGACAAGTCCATCATTACCGACCTGCCGGATAAGATAGAAATGGATTGCTTTGCCACACTGGTAAAAGAACAGGCCAGCCTGTATGAAAAAACGCTCGAAGAAGCGCTAAAGGAAATTGAAGCGATTGATGCTACGGATAAGAAGGGGCTGTTTGTACGCCAGGGATTGGTACTACAGATGATCATGGCACTGAAACAAATCTGCAACCACCCCACCCAATTCCTGAAAAACAATATACTGGATGCATCGCTGAGCGGCAAGCTGGGATTGCTATACGATAAATTGGACAGCATAGTGGAAAGCGGCGAAAAAGTATTGCTATTCACACAGTTCTCTGAAATGGGAAGAATGTTGCAGCACTTCATTAGGGAA
>JBEBVI010000009.1:0-27342 GCA_040392805.1 Taibaiella helva | reverse complement strand
ACACGTGAGGCAAAGTAGTGAACGAAAGGATAATAAGCTTAAATCCTATGGAATGAAAATATCATTGCAACGCTTAGCACAGTTTTGGGGACCGGATACAAAGATCGCTTTAAAAAACAGAGCGGACGGATCAGGTGCTATACTCATTATTTCAGTACCCCAAAAATCTTTGAAATATGCAGGAAGATAAAAAAGCCATAAGATATATCATAGTTGACGATGAAGAAGGAGCGATAAATGATTTACGCTGGGAGCTTAAAGACTTGAAATTCCCCCTTCAGGAAGTAGCCGTATTTTCAGACCCGGTAGAAGCCGTAAGCAGGATAAACGAGACGGCATTTGATTTGCTCTTCCTGGATATTTCTATGCCTGTCATTGACGGCTTTGGATTGATCGAACGACTGGAGCAGATAGATTTTAATATTGTATTTACTACAGCTTACGATCAATATGCGATAAAAGCCTTCCGGCATAACGCCATCGACTATCTGCTAAAGCCGGTGAGTGAAAACGAACTTTGTCGGGTACTGGAGAAGCATGTCGCCAACAGGCTCACAAGAAATATGAAGGAACAACTGGAATCGTTTCGGGAAATTTTTGAACATACCGGTGATAAACTGAAGATTTATGTAAAAGACGAATATCTCTATATCCCGTTTGCCGATATTATCCGTTTGGAAGCTAAGTCCAATTACACAACTATTTACACAATACCGCAGCAATATTTAGTCTCCTATCCGCTAAAGGAATATGAACAGCAGCTGCCTGAGGAAATGTTCATTAAAGTGCACCGTAGCCATATCGTGAATATAAATGCCATTAAGGGTATAGGCAACAGCATTTCTAAATATATTGTAATGAATAATGATGACAAAGTGCCGGTGAGCCGGTCTAAATATTCAACTTTAAAACAATCGATCGAAACGATCAGATAGCCTTACGCCGCATGTCCCCATTGTGCTTTTATACAGAAATAAAATGGAACCTTAATTCTGTAAAGCTGTTATATTCATATTTTGAAGCTACCGTTGTAGCAAAAGCATAGCGGGAAAAAGAGCTCGAAGGATTTACAAAATTTCCCGGGCCTTACTTCTGCTACTCTCCCATTTATTATTTCCTGCACACCGAAAGCGAAGAGCGGGATCCGAACCATCTACAGAATTACCTTCTGATTAATAGGGTACAAAACTATTCTTCAAATAGGAAATACCGTTCACTCAAAATCTGGTGCGCCTCGCTCAATTTTTTTTCAGCCCTTATTCCTAATAGGTACGTTTGTATCCGGGTAAGTTTTTAACCAATGATGCCGGCTTTTATAGTCACCTTGAGAATTAGAAATGATAAAAAACAAAAACAGGATACAAGCTTTATTCCTCGCGGTCAGCAACACGTTATTGATGCGGTCAATACTCTTCAGCACAGTTGTATTGGTAATTATAGCCGGCATATTTTCCTGTACACAGATAGAACAAAACAACGGAGGACTATATCCCGCGAAGTTTGAAACTATTTATTATTTAGAAATAGACGATGGAAAAAACACAGAAGTGTTAGACGGATATTCCAAATCTACTGACGCAAATCGTTTCTCGGAATATCCTAATGAAAACCTGACGATTATCTCTTACAACACGTTTGGTAATAAATATGATGAGGTAAAAGGCATAACGGGCATGATCCTTTTAGATGAGAAGGAGCATTTATATCCCTTTGGAGAAACCCATGCGCCTAATGAATTTAAAACCGGACTGATAATAACTACCAGTAATAAATATATCCGGTCACAGAGAACAGGAATACAGGAGCTTAATGATGTAAAGTATTATACGCCTGGCGCTAAAAAACAGCAAGGCAAGGTAACATTTCAATACTATTTCAAAGATGTGCCCTTCAAAGATTATATGACGATGAAAGACTATAAAGTAAGCGGGCATATCGTATCCTCCGTATTAGAATAAGCAACTAAAAACTATGACATCTGAATTATTTACTAACCATAAGACAAATAAATATGAAGTCAATTAAAATTACCCCAAGAAACCTGACGATAGCTACAGGTGTATTCCTGACGAGCACTATACTCTTCTCCTGCGATCCCGATACTCCTACACCTGAGCCCGATCCGGGCGCGATTACCGAAAACGCCATAGAATGGTGCGGCAATATTGATGAGCCCACCACCTGGACCAACCACACCGATGGGGTGGACTATGTAGTAACCTGTTTGGTACAGGTGAAAGAAGATTTTACCATAGAGCCCGGCACCGAAATCGTCTTTGAAGATAATGCAAGTTTTAGTGTGCTCAGCAACGCCCTTATCGCCAAAGGAACTGCCTCCCAGCCCATTTATTTCCGTGGCAAGGACGGCCTTGCTGGCGAGTGGAACGGAATTTATTTCTCTTCTGACGATCCGGCAAATGAGCTGTCTTATTGTGTCATTTCGGGTGGCGGAGCAGACGCATCTAAACCGGCTAATCTTGTATTACACAGAAACAGCAAGGTTAAGGTAACGAATTGTACCTTTTCCAAAAGCGGCAGATATGGAGTTTATGTAGATGGGGAAGGCGCCTATGGTCCCACTCCTTTTGCGGCATATACCAATAATACTTTTACGAAAAACACGCTGAACCCCATCTCCGTTAATTGTGGCACAGTAGGACAGATAAGTGGTATGGGCCATACCTATACCGACAATGGCGAGCAGGCCATTGAGGTAAGGACAGGCAGAATATTGGAAAATGTGGTATGGAAAAATGCTAAGGTACCCTATCACATTACCGGATTGATGAGTATGATGGGAGGTAACCTGACGGTAGAGGCAGGCGTAGTGATGCAGTTTGATGCGGGTGCCGGTCTGGAACAAAGTATTCATTTGGATAAGTTTATCAAATTTAATGGCACTGCCGCTCAGCCCATCCGTATGGAATCTTTTGACCCTGCAGGCTATTGGAAAGGGCTTATGATAGGGACCCATAACTCCCAATCCGTGATGAATTATGTGGTGGTGGACAGAGCCGGTGAAAACAAGTTTTCCGCTGCATCTGCCGCAGGCGCTGTGAATGTAGGGCCGGATAACAACGACGAACTTGAGCTTACGCTAAACCATTGCACTATTTCCAACAGTAAAGGCTATGGCGTTACCGGTTATGATCATAGCTATTACGATTTAGTATTTCCTACCCTTAATGATATGACCTACGTGAATAATGCATTGGGGAATACTTATATAGACCTCTAAGTATTTCGCGGAAAAAATACGGGAGGAGAAAAAAAGCCTCTTCCCGTTCCTTCCGTAAAGGGAATATAAGTTTAAACCCTAAACTTGCTAAATTGAAAAGTAAAACTTCAAGGGGTATTTGGAATGTGTTACTTATTATTTAACAGAAATAAAGATTCAACAGAAATAAACTTTCACTTGTCGGAAAAAGATTAACAAAAACTCAAAAAATTTAAGCTATGCAAACTATAAAAAGAAACACCCTCGTAAAGACAACGCTATTGTTAGCCTTCATCAGCCTGGCGATCTTCTCCTGTAAAACCAAAGATATTAAGCCCGGCGGAGGCTCATCAGGCGATTTGAATTTCAAAACGATGTACCACATAGAGCTGAATGACGGCAGCCATACAGAAATTTTTGAAGGCACATACAATCCCGATAACAGGGGGCATGGCTATGGGGAGACTTCCATTGATGCGGACAATGACAATCGGGAAACGGCAGTTTTAATGGCTTATAGACTTGAAAATGTGGAGGACAATTGCATCAACATTTTGGGCACCTTTAAGGCCAATGGCGATTTGTGTCCTATAGGCGATGAAGATAACGGAAACTATGCCTGGATCCACATTCTACTGACGGGGCGCATTTTACAAACCGAATTGCTGAACGACAGCCTGCCCACAAATGGCAGCCACACCATCAGCAACATAAATAGGTATCCGATAGCAGAGCGCCTAAATCTGATTTCTTACCGCTACGATTTCAGCAATGTGAAGCTGGAAGATGCAGTAACCGGCGAGCAATATACCGCTACGGGTTATCTGGAATGTGTGACCTATTGATGAGCTTTTTTGATTTAAACTATTTACCTCACTAAAGAAGTACAAATTATGAAAACGTCAATCTCTTTCTTCTTAATGGCTTTTTTGATCAGTGCTTTTTGCTGTTCTTGTCGCGGCGGTAAAGACGGAAACAATAAAGACACCAAACCTCATAGTAACTCAAGAGATTTCAAGATAACTGCGTACCTGGAAGTCAATGACGGAACCAACACCAAAGTCTATCAGGTAGAAGATCGTCGCAATGATCCTGTTCTATCCAGCCTCAACAAAGATGGCAACCGGTATTCATCCTTTGGGCTGACGGATGCCAAGAGGAAAGAAGGTCAGGCTGTGAATCTTCAAGGTGGCCTTACTATTAATAAGGATGATAAAGGAGAAGCCAACATAGTCACTCTATATCTGGATGATAATGCCTTGCTCCTTGCTCCCATCAAGCCCCTGACCGGAACACATTCTGTAAGTAATATCAGACTTTACCCTTTCAAGGTGATGGACAACTTAGCGCACGTCAGCTTTAGGTATGAATTTAAAGATATGCTGATGGAAGACAATATACAAAAAGGCAAAAGCATGGCCGAGAAAGACAATAGCAAGAATTATCAATACAAGGTAAGCGGGTATTTCCTCTGCGAACCCAACAATTGACATCTGAAAATGAAAATCTCTAATCAATAAATCAAATGAAAAAAATATACTACAGATTAAAAACAATAGCTATAGTGCTGGCCCTCCCTTTAGCCTTGGCAACAAGCGGATGTGGAGATAGCAACGATGATACCGGAGCTGAAGCGACTGCCGATCAAGCAGCAGTAACCAGCAGCGACCTTTTAGGCACATGGAAGATGGTATCCTTTTCTTACGAAAGTGAATTTTCCACTGGTGAAGTTTCGGGTAAAATTAGCGCAGAAGGTGTTGACCTCGACAATGTATTGCTCATCTTTAAACCCGACGGCACCACCCAAGGTTCCGGCTCTTTCAACGTGAATATGAGCACTACTATCGGCGGGCATACCACCACAAAAAAGTTGAAGGGTAACTCGCCGGTCAACAACGGCACCTGGAAGCGAAACGGCAATACACTCACAATTGGAAGCCCTGGTCATCCCACATCGGGCAGTCAGCATCTAACCATAACCAAGCTAGACAGTAATGGATTGGAAATCAATGGCGACCTGCCCAATCCCGCAGGCGGAGGCAACACCATAAAATTAAAAGTGGAATACAATCGTGTAAACCAAAACAATTGAACCTTCATGGACTATATAAAAAGCCAGAAGAATTACTAAATCAAAATTAAAATATTATGAAAAAGAAAACACTACTCTTTTCCTTCATGGGTGTGGTTTTACTACAGCATATTGGCAATGCCCAGATAGACTTAGTGTACGACCTCGACCCAACCGGAAACTCAGTTCCCGCAACATTAACAGAATTTCAGGATAAGCTGTACTTCAGTGCCTCCACGCCGGCAAATGGCAGAGAGTTGTACAGCTATGATGGGGAGCATCCACCTGTATTGGTTACAGATTTTAATCCGGGTAGCGATGATGGCATATTTCCTGTAGGTAACTATGCAGTAATAGGCAGCACAATGTACCTCACTGCAGATAATGGCACTACCGGAATGGAGCTCTACAAATTTGACGGAACCGATATTACATTGGTAGCTGATATAGCTACCGGCTCTGGCAGCTCTCAGCCTACCGACTTTACTGTATACAATGGTATCCTTTATTTTTCTGCCGAGACAAGTAGCTATGGCAGAGAATTGTATAAATATACACCGGCTACCAATTCGTTGATAAGAATATCGGATATTATTACCGGCAGTGACAATTCGGTTTTCCCCTTGTACTTTACAGCGAAAGACAGCTATGGGATTATAGACAACAAGCTAATGTTTAAATCTGTTGACCCCTCTGGAGGCAACACTATTTCAGTTTATGACATAGCTACCAATTCTATTACTTTCTTAGGGCTATCTCCTTTCAACCCTACTGATTTATTCTTTTTTCCGGGCAAGTCTTTTCCGGTTTATAATGGAGAAATCTATTTTGTCGCATTAGAAACTATATCAGGCTCGACAGAGCTTTATCTGTTTAAATATAATGGAGAAGAAGTAGTAAGATTAACGGAAGTCATAAGTGCTACAGAATGGGAAGTTGTAGTTCAGATTATTGGTGTGTATGATAATAAGATCTACGTTGCCGGGGGAAACAGTGAGACTGGAGATGATGCAGAATTATTTGTCTATGACCCTGCAACGGAGTCCTTAGAGCTGGTGTACAATATAAATCCAAGTAGCTACTCAAGTCCTTGCAATGGTATCGTGTATAACGGATTGCTGCATTTTACTGCTGATGACGGCACCAACGGTGTAGAGCTTTGGGCTACGGATGGTACTACTACAGAGCTTGTGATGGATTTAAACCCTGACATGTCATATAGTCCTGTTATGTTCTTAACTGTTTTTAAAGGAAAATTGTATATGACCGCCGGGAACGCCGAAAATGGTTATGAGCTCTTTGTATTAGAAACAGATGACCCTTCTGGCATCCGTAACATTAACTTCGACGGTACGGTAAAGCTTTATCCCAATCCTTCCGATGAATATGTAAACCTTAGCATTGATGCTTCCAAAGCCGAGCAGGTAAAGTTTAGGATATATGATATAAACGGTCGCCTTCTGTTGTCGGAGGCGCTACAATTAAATGGCGGCGAGCAAACTTTCCGTTTCGATACAGAACATTTAAGCAGCGGCAGCTATTTCTATCAAATCAGCAACAGTGATGGTGCGACTTATCAAAGTGGCAAATTGATCAAACAATAATTCACCCGCATCCCTGAGGGTTTTCAAAGCCTTCGGGGATGATAAAACCAGAATGACATGAAAAAACTAATTACATTTTGCCTGATAATAGGTGCTGCGTTTTCGCTCCAAGCACAGACCATTAAAATGGTGAAGGACATCAATCCTTCGGGAGATGGCGGACCTTATGGTTTAACAGCATACAATGGGAGAATATATTTCGGCGCGGATGATGGATGGGAGCTCTGGATATAGGACAGTACCAGTGCCGGTACCCAAATGCTCAAAGACATCAACTCATTAGGGGATAGTGAGCCCAGTTGGTTTACCGAATACAACGGCAACTACCGTCGATATGCCAAAACCTGGAAATAATATTGAAACAATACCACAGATTACCCTCAGTGGGGGAATTTTATTTGTATTGGCAATCACAAAAATGGGTAAAGCAGTAGTATACTTTACTCATTAATTTATTTCATTTGTATTATTTTTATTTACAAAGTAATGCAAATGAAAGCAAGTGCAGTAAGCACCATTACTAAATCGTTACCGATAGCACTTTCGGTTCTTGTAAACTACTCTCTTTAAAGAACTCTGACTTTAACTAATCTTTTTTTCAGAATTTAATTATTTCGGCGTAAAATGCACACATGAGTATCAAAATCGCCATTGCAGACGACCATCCTATAGTGATTGAAGGCATCAGCAACCTGTTACATGCCGAAAAGAATTTCGAGGTCATAGCACAATACCGCAGTGGCGGCGACCTGCTGAAGGGCTTACAAAAGCAGCAGCCGGATGTTTTATTGCTGGACATACAGTTCCCGGATACTACGGGAAATGAACTGGTCCGTTTAATTACACCGCGGTATCCCCAAATGCGCATCCTGGTGCTAACCAGTGTAGACAATGTCTTCGATGTAACGGATATGATGCAGAATGGCTGTGCGGGTTATATGCTGAAAAATACCGACCTGCCGGTGCTTGTGGATGCCATAGAAAAAGTATATGCCGGCGGTGAATTCCTGGAACCATCGCTGAAAGAACAGTTGCTGAAAGCGATGCTGCAACCTCAGAAAAAGAAAAATGCCGCTGAGCAGCTCACTTTGCGCGAACAAAAGATCCTGGATATGATCGCCAAAGGGCAAACAAACCGGGATATAGCCCAGAAGTTATGCCTGAGCTACCGGACCATACAAAACAACCGGCTCACCCTCTATCAGAAATTCGGTGTACACAACACAGCAGAGCTCATAAAAGAAGCTCTGCAACAGGGCGCTATTAAATAAGGGCACATCTTCCTACCCACTCGCCATTGTCGACGCAGGAAGAAATCCCTACAGAACGCTCCGAGCCGTTTCCACAGCCCGCACCGCGCTATATCGAAGCATCAGCATGATAAAAACGAGTCAGTGAGGGATAGTAAGAAAGGTGAAAACAAAAGAATAACTATTACCTGCTTCACCCACTCCCCATTGTCATTCCGACGGAGGAGGAATCTATACAGAGCGCTTAGAGATGTGCTCAGTCTGTACTGGGCCATGTCGAAGTAGAATACAAGAACGAGCCGGTGAAAAGATGATAAGAAAGATAAGATCAGTTACACCATTTTCTTCCCATAGCTACCTATCCAGTCAGAATCGTTGCCTTTGTTCTATCTAAGCAAAGTTCATTCCCCCAACTCATTAATAAATAAGATTAATGCCCTCTATCTCCGGATTTGAAGTTTTTTACCCTTTCTTTTTCACTTGTCCCTGGTATTCCGCTATCAAATAGCTAATTCACACACACTCCCGTAGGGATCTAAACATCTCTACAACAACCTAACCAGAACATATACCTAAGCACCTATAATACCTTATCCTGAGCCAGGTCGAAGGAGCGTGACCAGCAGGATAAGCACTTATAGATGCCTCCGGCATGACCGGGAACGAGTAAAGAGGATGAGTAAACAGAAATAGAACCATTACACATTTTTACCCCATGAGATGTTTACCCCGTCTTCTAAGATGCTTGCTATCTCACGACGTGAACCCTGCACGAAGTATATTTAGCAAACCCTCAGTAATGTTTACTTTGAATTGGCTTTTTTATTCTGTAAAAAATTAAAGGTTTAAACAAGCTAAGTAACTGCGTCACAATAACTTTCCCCTTCAAAAGCCCGGGAGATGCCTCCACTTGGGTACCAATGACAAGTATTATAACTTGTTCATTACCAGCTTCAATTTTTTGGTGGGCCAAAAATACCCAACTCGGCATGACGGTACTTACTAAATAATAAAACAGGAATTCTTATATATTAAACTATACCACTTTTTCAATTTTTGTCACTATTATTGCATTGTTAAATAGCTAAATATGTCTTTTTCTCTCACCAAAATAGTCGTTGCTCCTGATAATCATAAGGCCCATAAGTTCTTTGAAGATATTTCAAAGAAGAAGGAGGAGCTACGCAAAAAGGTTGAAGTAAGGCTGACAGAAAAAAAGTTGATATCTCCTAAAAAGAGTTAATCGGAAGACGTGTATTACTCCTATCTCCAGGAAGAAGATTCTGAAGGAACAATTTTTATACTTTTAAAACAGATAAAGGGTTAATCTATTTTGTAGTATTCAATCATAGTCAGTATGATGAGCACGTAGATTTATACCCACATCTTCTTCATAACTGTCTTGGCCTCTCATTTTTTCGCTTCGGCAATACTTCAATATCATTACATGACAACAGGGTTAAGGAAACTATTTGTGAAATAATAATACAATACTTTTACGAATATGGAAATGATGTCGCACTATTATACCACTGTGATCACCAGGATGGCAAACAAGCCGGGAAAAGCAGAAGATTCAAGGCATGGTATGATAAATATAATACGGGTTTAGCAGGAGATCGAAGTAAGAGATGGCGTTTCTACTTATTATATTGGTTTTATCACAACTAAGACAAATCCCAATTTATCGCGTGTCCGTGAAGAGTTTGACAACTTTGCGGATAGTATAACTGTCGGGAATAAATAAGGACTCGCCTTAAAAGTGCTCAGAAATACTTCCCGGCATAAGGAACAGGAGTACCGGCAAATAAGTAGTATACTACCACTCCCTCGGGCAAGACGCATGTTTTTAATTTTGACTTAATCTAATTTTACTACATTTACCGCTCCAAAAATTTATATAAATTGATATGACGAACAAACACCCGGAAGGATACGTACACGCTTCCATTGATAATGGTATCGGTAGAATCGAGTTTTATCATCCTGCCAGCAACTCCTTACCTGGCGCTATTTTAACCGAGCTTGCCCACACCATCAATGATGTTGGCACCGACGAAAGGGCTAAAGTAATCGTGCTGCAGAGCGCAGGGGAAAAATCATTCTGTGCGGGCGCCTCTTTCGATGAGCTGATCGCTATCTCTAATGAGGCAGAGGGAACAAAGTTTTTCAATGGTTTTGCCCAGGTGATCAATGCCATGAGAAAATGTCATAAGTTTATTATCGCGCGCGTACAGGGCAAAGCGGTGGGCGGCGGTGTCGGTATCATTTCAGCAGCCGACTACGCTATTGCTACAGATTCTGCCTCTATAAAGCTCAGCGAGCTGGCGGTAGGTATCGGGCCTTTTGTTGTAGGTCCTGCCGTAGAACGGAAAGTAGGGGTAGCCGGATTCTCTCAATTGGCCATAGATGCTTCGGGCTGGCGCAGCGCCGACTGGGCACGGAAACATGGCCTTTACGCCGAGATACACCCCGACCTGGCCAGCCTTGACGAAGCCGTATATGGCCTGGCCGACCGACTGGCTCATTCTAATCCCGAAGCCATGACGCAGCTCAAAAAAATATTCTGGGAGGGAACAGAAGGCTGGGATGAATTATTAACCAAACGTGCAGCCATCAGCGGGCAACTGGTATTGAGCGAGTTTACCAAAAACGCAATAAACACATTTAAGAAAAAAAGCTAATTTTATTATTTTAATTTTAGTTTTAAACCTATCTTTGCACCATATTTTAACACTAAAAATTTTAATGCAGAAACGAGCAAAGCCCAGATTACCCATAAGGAAGGAAGCGGAGCATCGCATCAATCAACACATTAAGGCCAGTCAGGTACGTGTAGTAGGCGAAAATATTGAACCGGGCGTTTACACGCTGGAAGAAGCGAGAAAATTAGCACAGGAGTTGGAAGTGGATCTTGTGGAAATATCTCCTAACGCAGATCCCCCTGTTTGCCGCTTAGTTGATTACAATAAGTTTTTATACGAGCGGAAGAAGAAAGAAAAAGAACAAAAAGCAAAGGCAAAGCAAACCGAAGTAAAAGAGATCAGGTTCACGCCTAATACGGATGATCATGATTTTGACTTTAAAGCCAAGCATGCCGAAAAATTTTTGCAGGAAGGCAATAAAGTAAAATGCTTTGTACAGTTCAAAGGCCGCTCCATACTTTTCCAGGACAGGGGACAACTACTTCTTCTGAAATTTGCCGAAAGACTTTCTGAGTGGGGCACACTGGAAGCAATGCCTAAAATGGAAGGCAGAAGAATGCTGGCTATTTTCACGCCAAAAAAGAAAAAATAGATTTATTCTATTACAATAATAAAAAATAATTTCCAAAATGATTTTTTACATTTCGGAAATTATCGTAATTTTACACTTTGTTTTCATGGTGATAGGGTTTATAGGGGCTGGCTCATTCTTGAGTCGGCTTTCTTTTTTCACATTTTGCGAATACAGAGGGGAAATTCATGCCGATAACCGCCCCGCTTTGAAAAAACCAAATATAACAAAACACTTACCATACGACTGGTTCCAGGTCATTCAATTTCTTTTCCCGATTGTTAACTTCATCCTTTTAGTCTATATTAATATACCGGATATCATTTCATTGTGTATTTTTATGGCATGAATTTAAAATTTATATACTTATTTATATTACCGGCCTGCTTCTCTGTTCCGTCAATGGCTCAGTTGTCTGCCTATACAAATTTCCAGAATCAATTTGTTGTATGGGAAAAAGGAATGATGAGAAAAGTAGAATACCTGGTTCCGACACAATACAAGATCGGGCGGAATGCAATACCTTATATTGACAATTCACGGAATTTTAAGATCTATCATAACGGGGCATCCCATAAGATAAATGACGGATTCACCAACAGGTTCCAGGTATCTGATAATTTAGTCACCTTCCAGAATGCCACCGTACTGAACGTATGGGATAACGGCCGTATAACCTTACTTTCCCGTCTGTGCGATCAGTTCTTCACCGGCGACAGCCTTGTGGTGTATTTCGATGGCGTTCAAAAACGGTTTAATGCCTATTACAATGGTGATATCTATCCTATTGAAGGCTTTTTAGGCGCCAGTAATTTGTCCAGTATGTTTGATACCGACACGGCTACTGTACGTATTTCAAACGAAATGGATATCGCCTCGGGTCAGCTGCCCAGTGTAAAGGTATCGGATAATATAGCGGCTTATGTAAACTACGCCAACCAGTTTCGTATTTTTTACCAGGGTAATATCTTTGAACAGGAAAATTATACGGTCACCAGCTTTGATGTAGGCCGCAATAATGTAGCCTATGTTGATGCCAACAGGGAGTTTAAGATCTTCAGCAAAGGCGCAACAACCACGATCGATAATTTCCCGCCCTACTCTTATGCAGCAGGTGACGATCTCGTGGCCTTTGTTGGCTACGACAACTATTTCAAGATATACTACCAGGATTCCCTGTATAACATAGGCTATTTTGACCCGGAGTTTATTGTTAAAGATAATATTGTGGCTTACCGGGATGCCACCGGCTACTTTAAGATTTTTTATAAAGGATCGATCTACACTCTTGAAAGTTATATGCCTTCCAATATTATCGCCTCTTACCATTCCTTAGCTTATATAAACAGGGCGAATATGCTCCGCTTGTTTTCCGAGGGCGATATTTATGATGTAACCTCTGCCGACCTTTCTGACTGGCGCCTGGATTATGATGTGATCCAGTATCGTTTTGGGGGGAATATGTATAAGATATTTTATAAGGGGAGGACTTATTGAGGTTAAGCATTTCCCTGTCTCAACACATGCTAAAGAGCTCTGCAACAAATGTTAAGGAGGATAGGAAGATTGATCTCGAATGCGAGGTGCTTAAAATAGTTATAAAAGCGTTCATCTTGCTGCATAACTCTTTTTGTTTCTGTAGACATTATTGCATCGCTTTCACCTATAACCGATACGCTACCTGTCGATCCGGCTTTATATATGTCCACTCGTGATGCATAGCCGGACAATAACCAATGCAGCAGCCTTATTCTGCCGTACCTTCTTCAATATAGGTTATGATATCCTGCAGGTTTTCCGGGGCAAACCATTTATTCTGTATATCTTTTCTGAACCAGGTAAGTTGTCTTTTAGCGTAGTTGCGGGTATGCTGTTTTATCAGCGATATACTTTCTTCCAGGCTGATATTGCCATCAAGATATTCAAATACTTCGGAATATCCTACAGTTTGCAGACTTTTCAGATGACGCCATTTATATAAGGAAGAAGCTTCGTTAATAAGCCCTTCACCAATCATATTGTCTACCCGTTGGTTTATCCGGTCATACAATACGGGACGGGGCAGGTCCAAGGCGATTTTGAAGATGCGGAAAGGCCGGGGTTTGATCCGGGCTGTGCGAAATGTTGTAATGGATTTACCGGTACTTCTTTTGAACACCAGCGCCCTGATCAGCCTCGCCGGGTTTTGCTGCTCCGCTCCTTTATAAAACTCCGGGTCTTCCCTATCTGTAGCAGCTCTCAGCCAGCCTATCCCTTTTTGATCAAATTCCGCCTGTACCTCCTTCTCCACTTCCGGGTTAACCGGCGGCATATCGTCTATACCCTCACAAAGCGCTTTTATATACAACCCTGTTCCTCCGCACACTACGGCAAAATCACTTTTTGTGAAAATTTCTGAACAGTAACCCAAAGCCAGCCGCTCATAATCAGCAGCATTTAATTCGTCTGTTATAGAATGCGAATTGATAAAATAATGCTTTATACGACTTAATTCTTCCGGAGCGGGCTTTGCCGTTCCAATCGTCATTTCCCTATAGCATTGCCTGGAATCTGCCGATATAATCTCCGTCTGAAAATGCTCCGCCAGCTTTATAGCTATTTCTGTTTTACCTACAGCCGTTGGCCCTGATACAACTATTAATTTTTTATCATTCATATCTTAGCGCCCGTCGTATCCTTTTCGTTCTTAGTGTGAAACTATCACTAATAATCTTCTCCCGCCTCATCCTCACCACCTGTCATATCATCAGAACCATTATCCTCACCTTCATCGCCGTACCCTTCATTCATGTCTTCCTTGGAAAGATCATACTTTTCTTCTATTTCGAGCAAACGCTCATTGGCCAATCCTTTGATGCCGGTCTGTGCGGGAGCTACGCCCTCCTTTTTAGAACAATAAGGATATTCCTGTTTGGGATTTTCATCTTTTTCTATTCCGATCAGCTCTACCAGGAAAGTCCAGTTCTTATTAGGATCATATACATACACAAATTTCTCGTCCGGCTTTTCCACCAAAGCCGAAACCGGTGTCTTTATCATAGACAAAGCAGGAGCTCCTTTTTTATTCACCAATACCTCTGAAGAAATTTCCAGACCCCGGCTCCAGTTGTCATTGCTCTTGAAGAACGAGCCGGCGTGTTTCTTATCAAACTCAAAAGCCAAAAGTATAGCTTCATGAAAGGCCTGGAACGTTTGTCCTGTTTTTAAAACTATATCGCGGTAAATATTATCATCATCTTCCCAGTACACACGAAACTTAAATAATGGCATATTCTATATATTTATGATAACAAAAGTAAACAATATTAAAGATTTAGCGAAGTGTTGGTGCTCCATTTAGTTAAACGTTCTTTTTATTCTGGTTAAATTATTTGCTACTATGTTGCATCTGTGCTTTTTTCGTATTTTTGTAGCCTGCAAGCAATGATAAAGCGGTACCTAAATACAATGATCAGTCTGGCAGTAGTTTTCCTACTACTGTTAAACGGGACCTCGCATGATTTCATTCACCAGTTTACCGGCCATACGGATACAATAGACTGCAAACACAATGATGACTCCGGCACACCTAATCATGCATGGTTTGAACAGGAACACCACCACTGTCATTTCCTTGACCTTGAAGCGCCTTTATTCTTGCATCCGGCTAAGCAATTATTGCCTGATATTATCTTGCAGCAGAACGGTTTCTTTCAACCGGGAGATATTGCAGCTATTGCACTGAACCTACCCCATACCTCATTGAGAGGGCCTCCGCGTATAAGCTGAAACGTTTTGACATAACTTCCTTTTAAACGCCATATCCCGGTGCTATTTGTTTCTATTGTCGATAGAAAACAGTGCCTGGATGTTGTTATGTCATTCATACAGGTTACATTTTACGAATGCTGTGCGTAACCTGTTTGCTTTTGTGTACTATTTTAATTCCGGATTAATGTTTTTATTAAGATGGGCTTTGGCTTGTATAGCCATTGCATATACTGTTCCTGTATTTGCAGGTGAGCAGCAGAACGGCTGTACGGATTCGTTGATGATACAGGTCAACGATGCGGAAACTCGTCTGCCTGTACCCGGAGTTGTGATCAGTATGCCTTCCCTGCAAACCCAGACAGACCTGGATGGAAAGGTGATCTTTCACAATCTCTGTAAAGGAGACCGGCTCCGTTTGCATATACATGCTACCGGGTATCAGGTTATGGAAGAAGACTTAAAGTATACCGGTACAGACAGTACGCTTTTATTGTTGCAGCCGTTGCGTAATACCCTGGATGCTATTGAGGTCAACAGCCATAAGCAATCCGTTGCCTTTACCAATACCGTAGCTACGCTCGACCAGGATGCGCTGGATAAAATGAAAGGAAAGAACCTGGCTGGTGTACTAAGCAGTATAGCCGGCGTAAATGTGCTGCAAACCGGAGCTACTATCGGCAAGCCTGTTATTAACGGGCTGCACAGCAACAGGATTATCATCTTAAACAACGGTATACGCCAGGAAGGCCAGCAATGGGGTGCAGAGCATGCTCCGGAGATAGATCCTTCCATCGCGCAGAACATATCGGTTATAAAGGGTGCGGAAGCTATCCGCTACGGACCGGAAGCGATAGGCGGCGTCATCATAGTGGAGCCGCCACCGCTGTCCGCAGATAGCGGGATACATGCCGAGCTCAGCCTTACTGCGGCAAGCAACGGTCGCAGCGGGAAAGGCTCAGCCATGTTAAGCGGCAATATCAACAGGATTCCAGGCTTATCCTGGCGCGTGCAGGGCTCGGGCTTACAAAGTGGTAACTTTAAAACACCGGACTACTACTTAGATAATACCGGGACTAAAGAATTCAGTTATTCAGCCGCTCTCGGGTATACCGGAAAGCATATGGCGTTTGACCTGTTTTATAGCAGATTCAATACGGAGTTAGGCATCTTCAAAGGCTCACATATCGGGAGCAAAGAAGACCTTATGGCCGCTATTGAGCATGGTTCACCATTTAGTAAGGGTAGCTTTTATTATGATATAGATGCACCCAGGCAACATGTAGACCATGATCTGTTGAAAGCCACAGGGCATATACACCTCCATGACAAATTGCACCTGAACATCCAATACGGGTTCCAGAAAAACAGGAGGCAGGAATATGACATAAGAAGGGCCGGCAGAAGCAGTATACCCTCAATGGATATAGCCCTGCTTACCCAGACCCTCGATGCCCATATCGAATACTTTAACGGTAAAGATTGGAAAGGATTTGTCGGGGTAAACGGAACACTACAGAATAACAGCAGCGCTGCCGAGCTCTACACCACTCCTTTAATACCCGACTACAACTCCAGCGCTGCGGGCATGTATGCCATAGCCAGGCTGCTGAAAGACGTTTATGAACTGGAAGCAGGTATTCGCTATGACTATAAATACCTGACCGCATTGGGCTACAGGGGCTCCGAAATGTATGGCGGCAAACACTCGTTCAGCAATATAAGCGGAAGCCTGGGCGCCACCTACCGCCTGAGTAACCAGTCTGCTATAAAGTCCGGTATCAGCACTGCCTGGCGGCCGCCAACAGTGAATGAACTCTACAGCACAGGCCTGCATCATGGCGCGGCAGCTGTAGAATATGGCGACAGCAACCTTCGGTCTGAAAAAAGCGTGCAGTGGATGAACAGCCTGCAATATACCAATAGAAGCGGCTGGCTTAGCATTGACGCAAACGCTTACCTGCGCTATTTTGACGGTTATATTTATTTAATGCCGACCGGGAAATTTTCTGAAAGCCTCAGGGGTACCTTCCCCATATTTGCGACACAAAGCACCAATGCCCTGTTTACAGGGATGGACTTAACGGCAAGGGTTAGCTTTCTCCGGTACCTGGAATATTCCGTCAAAGGTGCGGTGATCAGGGCTAAGGATGTAACACATGACAGGTACCTCCCCGGTATTCCGTCGGACAGGGTGGAACAGAGTCTTACTTTTCATTATAAACAGTTTTTTTTCTTAAAGGAAAATTACCTGCAGCTGACGCATGCTTTTGTAGCCCGCCAGAACAGGTATGAGGAGAACAGCGACTTTGCACCGCCGCCGGATGCTTACCATCTTTTAAACATTAATCTGGGAACAAAACTACACATAGGCAAACACCACCTATCCGTCAACTTCGGCATTGACAACCTGACCAACACCATTTATAAGGATTACATGAACCGGTACAGGTATTATGCCCATGATATCGGGAGAAATTATGTACTGAGATTAACTTACCGTATTTAAAAAACGAACTAAAAAAACAAGAGAATGAAAAAAGTAATTTACGGCTTAACTTTAGCCACGGCAATATCAGCATTATTTACATTGAACTCGTGCACCAAAGACCCGAAACCGGCGCCGGTGGATGAACAGGAAGAATACGACGATGTAGAGATCTTGTTTATTACACTCAACGCGGACGGTTCACAAAGTACGGATACCACCAAAGTTTCCTTTGATTCCAAAGGTGTTCCCTCTCCGAGCCATAAGCATCTCGCTCCGGAAACCACATACCGGGTGCTGATCAATTTATACTACAAAGGCAATAGCATCAATCATGAAATAATAGAAGAAGGTACAGAGCACCAGTTTTTCTTTAACCCTTCTATCCCCGAAGGTATAACCAATTATGTATATAATGATAAGGATACCGACAATCGCGGAATAGGACTGGACGGTAATATGACGATCGGGGAAGGGGAATTTGACTTGAAGATCGTTTTACGTCACGGTCTGAACAAAGCTCATGCTTCGGCCCAAAGCTGGAACAGCACTACTTACCATGAGGCAGGCGGCGAAGATGATCTCAATGTTACTTTCGAGATTCATGCGGAAGACCACTAAACACCTTAAAGCTAAGGTTGCTTAATATAAGCCCGGCGCAAGCATAGCAGCTTGCGCCTTTTCATGCACAAAATCTTCCATCAGCTTCTGAACGGCAGCTCTTGCCGTATCCGGGGGGAAAGTAAAATCCACATCTGCCGCCGCATTAACCCATTCCTCTACACAACTGTAATATTTTGACGACAGAGCAGGTATAACCGGTATCCCTAAACGGGAAAGGGCTTCAGCATTGCATTGTTGTTCATACTGCCCCTTCATGGGAATGACCATAATTTTCTTACCCATATACAAGGCTTCGGCAGGTGCCTCAAAACCAGCTCCAAGCAATGCACCGGAACAGGATGCAAGACTATCAAGGAATGCACCGTTCGCAATAGTATGAAAATGTATGTTCTCAAAACAGAAACTATCTTTGCTGTGCTTGGAAAACACATGCCATTCCACGCCGGGGAAACGGCCTAGAAAACGGGCCAGCGTAACATCGTCATAAGCCGGGAGATAAACCGTATAATGCGCACCATGGGTTACTTTAAGATCCCGGACTTCCTTCCTGATGACCGGTGGGAAAATATGCCTGTCGTATGGCTCGAAATGAAAGCCGTAATAATGGCTACAGGGCGCATAATACTTCAATATCAGCTTTCCAAGCCAGCTTTTAGTGTCCGGCCTGGGTGCGCTTTCATGTATTACGGCAGCCTGGTGGCTTAATGAGATACATGGCACCTGCCTGATGAATGCAGCCCAGGCGGATACCGGTTCAAAATCATTCACGATCAGATCGTATTCCTGTAGCGGCAAATGCAGCACTTCTCTGGTAAAACGGGAAATATTCATATTGCGTATCGTTTGCCACAGATCAATGCCGCCGTGCTTACCAAATACGAAGTACAGGCCGTCCAACCTGTATTTTACAGAATAGGGCAATTCTACATCAACCTGGTGCCCGCTCAATAATATATCCACCGAGCCATATTTCATTAATTCCGGAATAATATCCCTTGCCCTACTCAGGTGCCCGTTACCGGTACCTTGTATCGCCATCAGTATTTTCATTGCTCCTGTATTAAGTCGTTTATGTAATATGTACAATATACATTAAGGCATTATACACAATATAATTATGCTTTATTCATAACGGGTTTTGGGGAACGGCAGTTTTCTATTTTGCACCTCCATTAGTTTGTATTTCTGATAAAAGGTGATCAAACAGCTCTTTCATGGTTTCCTTTTTGGAATTATCCGTATTTAAAACGACGGACTGTGCCGCTATATCATCGGCATAGCGGTACAATTTCCACTCGTTATTACAATATTCCAAAGCCGTGAGGTTTTCGATCCAGTCGCCGGAATTAAGGTAGTTAACCGGCCCCTGAGCAGTTACCATTGTTTTGATACAGGGTTCATGTATATGACCGCATATTACATAGCGGTATCCGCCTGAGGCAGCGACCTCGCTTACCGTGGATTCGAATTTATTCAGGAAGGCAACGGCGGACTTCACTTTGTTTTTCACCTTTTTAGACAAAGAGATTTTACCTCTGCCTAATTTCTGTGAAACGAAATTGAAGGCCCTGTTGATCAGTATAAGCATATCATATCCCATGGCGCCTAATTTTGCTAACCAGCGGGAATGTTCCATAACCACATCAAATGCATCGCCATGAAAGATCCAGACCTTTTGCCCGTTGAGCTGAAGAGAAAGCTTGTTACATATCTTTAAGGCACCCAGCTGGAATCCTTTGAATTTACGCAGCAGCTCATCATGGTTACCGGGGATGTAATACACCGGAACTCCTTTGGCCATTAGCCCGACAAAGTGCTTTACAACCATCATATGGGTTGCCGGCCAATACCGCTTACTGAATTGCCAGATATCGATAATATCACCGTTGAGTACTACTGTCCTGGGTTCTATACTATTTAAGTAGCGAAGTAGCTCCGAAGCATGGCAACCATAGGTTCCCAGATGTATATCTGAAATCACCAGCAGGTCAATCTCCCGTTTCTTCATCATTGCAGTTTGTTTTCACAGTTAGTACTGTTGCAAAGTGAAGAAAATGATATTGCCTGAATATTAAAGAAGCATGAATATATCGTGAACAATGTTGTTGGACAACACTATGCTGCACGCCGTAACACCCATAATAAGTATTACTGAAAATTAGCGCCTTAGTGGCCGGTGAAAAAATTTGCCACGAATACACGAATGAGCACGAATACTATACTGTATGCGCTCTTTTACCCTGTACGGATCATGACATTGGAGGTAGAATAAACAGGGCGAACTTTCACACAACGGGACAAAAGAATACAACGGGGTAAAGTTGTATAACCAAAACTATATTCCGTATAACAAATGGGATAAGCTGCCATTAGCTATATCTGAGCATGTATAAATGTCCTTATCAAAGACGGAAACCTATGCCGACACTGATCACAGAGAAAGCATCCCGCCACTTATTAGCGTTCACCCTGGGCACATAGCCGTCGATTTCATCACTGAAGCAGAGATGAAGACAATAATTGGCATAAAGAAGTACCTGGCGATTGTGCCGCATATTAATAATGGGCTGAGAAAAGCCTACATCTAACGGCACATACAAATCACCTCCGTTGTATTTACCCATAGATCCCCAATCGGGATCTACATTGACCCTGGAAACAACATCAGAATGAATATAGCCTACGCCGGTACCCAGGTAAAGCCGGGATAACACCGAAAGAATATTATCCCTGTCTGTCTTTTCAACAAGTGACAATGGGAAAAAATGAAGATTAACTGATGCCGTAAAATAATGATTATAGTATTCCGGCTCCGGTGGTTCTATTACGCCCGAACCGGCTTTAATGGTACCTTTCTGAATACCTAAATTCAGGTCAAGATAGCTTAATAAAGAATAGCTGGTTCCGAACTGGAATGCATGCGAAACACGCATGGGCTTAATGTCTCCCTGTGAAAAGGTAAGGCCCCCTCCCAACCTGAAAGTAAAATATCCTTCGTCGTTTTTATTGTCGATATACGATTGAGCACCGAGCTGCAGCACGGTTAATTGGAGAAAAGAAAACAGTAACAGCTTACATCCATACTTCTTAATACGCTTAAAACCGGACATTGCCTATTTCTTTTATCTTTTGTTTAATGATATAAAAACTGTTAAAGTTCCGAAAAATATTCCGGAACTTTAAAAAAAATTCCATTATATCACTCAGAATTGCAGCATCAGTCCCGCAGTCAGCTGATTATAAGCATCATTGCGTTCATTCGCCGATACAGTAGGCACATAGCCGTCTATCTTATCTGTCAGACAAAGGTTTACCCGGTAATCCACATTAATGCTCAACTTCTTACTGTTATTTAAAGACACTACGGGTAAAATAAAACCCACTTTTACCGGCACCACAATATCAGTTCCGGAATATTCCCTTAAGGATCCGTAATCGGGCATATTGATCTCATTGGATTTTACACTGCTCGATAGTATTCCTATTCCCGTTCCACCGTATACACAAGACAACAGGCTGAGCGCCTTATTGTTATTGTCGTTCCTCACCAAAGCTACAGGAAACAGCCGGGCGGTAAGGACCGCATAGAAAAAACTATTTTCAAAACCCATTTCATTCACACCATCCTGTACAGGAACACCTCCTTTCATTGAGCCTTTCTGTACATCTATATTGACATGTGCATATTTGGTAGCAAAGTAATGCGCCCCCAATCCCACAACCGGCGCTGTTTTCGATTTGCTTACATCAGTAAAGGAAAAAGTAAGCCCTCCATTCACAGAGATGCCAAAACGGGATGGGCTTCCCTCGTCTGACGCTCTCGCTTCGCTTTGTGCCCAGCCGGATAACGGTAATAAGGCTGCCAGCAAAGCTGTGCCCGCTATTGATTTTAAAGAAGGCATTTTTGCCTTTTGCAGGATCGTTCTCATCATTGGTTTGAATTTATTGTTAAGTCAAAAGTAAAGAGTAAAAATTTAAAACAGGGTGTTTTCTCACAGTCTTTATCCTGGGTATAGCCGGACGGGTAACGCATTTCCTGCTCTGAAATCATATATCTTTTCATAGAGATATGCATCGCCTCTTGTTTGCAATCACCTTCCACCGGGTAAGGCTTCAGCTTACGGCCTATACTTTCTTTAACTTGCCTATTGCGGCTTGCAGTGTTTCCTGCTTTTTAGCAAAACAGAAGCGGATCAGCCTGAGCGATTGTTCCGTACTGTAAAATGAGCTTACTGGTATACCGGCAACCCCGTGCTCACGGGTAAGCCAGGAAGCAAATTCCTTATCCGGCAGATCTGATACAGCACTATAATCCATTACCTGGAAATAACTGCCTTCCGCCTTATTCAGACAGGTAAACTTAGTATCTTTCATTCCGTCCAGAAAGAGATCCCGCTTTTGTTCCATTAATGTACGGGACACTTCGAGCTTATCATACTGATCCAGGTAGCCCGCTATAGCATGTTGCATGGGTGTATTCACGCTGAAAGCAAGATACTGGTGGATCTGTCTGAACGCTTTCGTCAACATGGGCGGTGCTACAATATAGCCCATCTTCCAGCCCGTGCTGTGTAACACTTTACCAAAAGAAAAAACAACGAAGCTCCGCGATCTGAGCCCGGGAAAACGGAGAACGGATATATGTTCCGCTTTGTCGTATACCAGGTGCTCATACACTTCATCTGCTATAATATACAAGTCATGTTGTGTAACTAAGCGGCTGAGCTCATGGTAGTCTTCCGCTCTCCAAATGGCTCCCGTAGGGTTGTTGGGATTATTGATTATAATCACCCTTGTACGGGATGTAATGGCCGCAGCTATTTCAGACCAGTCCGGCCGGAAGCCGTTTCGTGCATCAAGAGGAATGCAAACAGGAAGAGCACCGTTTATGCGGATATTAGGTATATAACTATCGTATGCAGGTTCCAGGACTATTGCTTCATCTCCCGGCTGCAACAGTGTGGTAAAGGCAACATATATCGCATAGGTGGCGCCCGGAGTAATAGTAATCTCACTTCCCGGATCTGCCTGCACTTGCTGAAAATGACTGATCTTACCGGCAATCGCCTGCCTAAGCGATTGCATACCCGGCATGGGCGCATATTGATTATATCCCTGCCGTACAGCTTCGGCTATTCTATGTTCCCATTCGGGATCTATAGGAAAGTCGGGGAAACCCTGGGAGAGATTTATGGCGCCGTATTGATTAGCCAAACCACTCATTACCGTAAAGATCGTATCTCCCGATGAGGGGAAGCGTGGCAGGATCATATGATTGTAAATAATGAATAATGAACAATGAATTCTTAATCAATTTCGAAGTAATCCAGGATATATTCTTTTAAAAGAATCTCCTGGGAGGCAAGCGCATCACCGGCTTCTATATCTTTCAACTTAGTAAAGTGCGGCCAGCCCTCTTCATCATATACTTCCAGCTCATAATATCCACCTTTACTTAAAAGGGTACAGACGGCCACATGCATCAGGTCCTGCTTCTGCTCTTTTGAAAATTTAATCTTAGGTATCCTGCCTCTATATTCATTAATGCCTATCAAAAACAAGATAGCTTCCATATCCGGCTTCTTACCGAAACGCTCCACAAGCTCTGCCTCCAGTATAATCCAGCGTTCAAACAAGGATCTTTTTTCCTGCTGTATCTGCTCCATTGCTCCGTTTTTTATTTATCCTTATGTTCCTGCAACAGGCGATCTATAATATTGCCCAGGGTTATGCCTTCTGCCTCCGCCCGGTAGCTTCCGATTACTCTGTGCAGCAATACCGCATGTGCAACGGCTTTTACATCTTCCACATCGGGCGAGAACTTTCCGTGTAGCAAAGCATAACATTTTGCAGCCAGTATCAGGTTTTGAGAAGCCCTTGGGCCTGCGCCCCAAGAGAGGTACTGCGTGGCGAGGCTGGTTTTATCCGATCTGTCCGGACGTGTTTTCTGTACGAGGGATACCGCATATTCCAATACATTCGCAGGTACGGGCACCTTCCGGATCAGTTGCTGAAAATAAAGGATCTCTTCTGCATGTAATACCTTAGGTAAGTGCACATCCTGGGGACTGGTAGTCTGCCTGACAATCTGCACTTCTTCTTCAAAGCTCGGATAGTCTACAGTGATCTGGAACATAAAACGATCCAGTTGTGCTTCCGGCAGCGGATAAGTACCTTCCTGCTCTATCGGGTTTTGGGTAGCTAATACAAAGAAAGGTGCCGGGAGCTTATAGTTTTCACCCGCAGCGGTAACATTGCGTTCCTGCATGGCCTCCAGTAAGGCCGCCTGTGTTTTTGGCGGCGTCCGGTTGATTTCATCGGCAAGAATAATATTCGCAAATACAGGCCCTTTCAAAAATTTGAATTTCCTGTTTTCATCCAGTATTTCCGTTCCGGTAATATCACCCGGCATCAGGTCGGGCGTAAACTGTATCCGCTTAAAGGAAAGATCCAATACATCTGCAACAGTCTTTACAAGAAGTGTTTTTGCCAGCCCCGGCACACCCACCAGAAGACTGTGCCCATTACACAAAATAGAGATGATCAGCTTTTCTACAACATCCAGCTGTCCTACTATCACCTGTCCTACAGCCTGGCGCAATTCCTGGTATTTTTTTTGTAATTCTTTTACGGCTTCTACATCCGATGCATAATTTACCATATGTACAGAGCGCGTCGTGCGCTTTTATTATTATTTATAAGAAACGGGTTTATTAAGAAACAAGTATCTCCAAAAGAAAAGGAAACAAATATAACCAAATCGGGTTAAACCTCTTCTGTCAGTAATTGATGACCTGTTGTTCCAGCTCCGGCATATCACGAAACTCGTATTGCTGATTGCGTAATTGCGGCTCGAAACCGGCCTGCCGTATAGCGTTCTGAATACCTTCCGCCGTAAAACGGTGTGGTGCGCCGGCTGCGCTGACTACATTCTCTTCTATCATAATGGAGCCGAAATCATTCGCTCCGGCGTGCAGACAGAGCTGTGCAACTTTCTCGCCTACGGTCAGCCAGCTGGCCTGGATATTTTTAATATTAGGCAGCATAATACGGCTAAGGGCGATCATTCTGATGTATTCCTCTCCCGTAGTATCGTTTTTTGCACGCCGGATACGCTTCAGCAGGGTATCTACATCCTGGAAAGTCCAGGGAATAAAAGCCAGGAAGCCCTTTGCTTTTTCCGGCTTACGCGCCTGCACTTCCCTGAGTTTTACAAAGTGCTCCATGCGCTCTTCTATCGTTTCCACATGCCCGAACATCATGGTGGCACTGGTGGTCAACCCGATCTGATGGGCCTCGGCCATAATGTCCAGCCATTCCTGGGCGCCACATTTCCCTTTAGATATCAGCCTGCGGACACGGTCAACCAGGATCTCGGCACCCGGGCCCGGCATGCTGTCCATACCTGCTTCTTTTAATGCGAGCAAGGCCTCCCGGTGCGACACATTTGAAACCTTACATATATGTGCCACTTCCGGCGGTCCCAAAGCATGCAATTTCAAATCGGGATAAAATGATTTTAGCCGGCGAAAAAGATCTACATAGTAATCCAGCCCCAGATCGGGGTGGTGTCCTCCCTGCAGCAATAACTGTTCGCCGCCATACCGGAAAGTTTCCTCTATTTTTTGCCTGTATGTTTCGATATCGGTAACATAGCCCTCCGCATGGCCGGGGATACGATAAAAGTTACAGAACTTACAATTTGCCGTACACACATTTGTCGTATTCATATTCCGGTCTATGATCCAGGTAACTTTATTGTAAGGTACCTGGATCTTCCGTAGTTCATTAGCCACGTATGCCAGTTCCGTAAGCGGGGCATGCTCAAAAAGGAATATCCCTTCCTCTATGGATAAGAATTCGAAATTCAATGCCCGTTCATATAAGTTGGAGCGATTCATTTTTATATTTTTTACTACCGGAAGATATTCCCGGTAAGCTCAAACAGAAGCAAAGTTCAGGGAAATGAACGGGCAAATTGATTTTCGCATAGCTGAGCCGGGAGACACACCGGGGTGCGTGGAACAGAACGCTTGTTTGATACAGTACTCTTGTCCCATGCTTTGCGAAACTTATAAGTTTCTCAGTATTATTTTATTGCCTTTTGCAATTGTCACACGTTATTCTAATTCTATAGGAGCTCTGTTCCCTTTAGCTCTGTTTCCCGGGACTTCCGGGGACACGTGTGGCTGGGTGTCCTACATATCCCGATGTCCCCCGAAACCTGCCTGAATAACCTCGAATACTATATGAAACTGCCTATGTTTCATAATACTTCAATGTATTGCTCAATACAGTGCGCATATGTTCACGTAAACGCAAAGGCTGTATCACTTCCAATTCATCACCATGCGACAGAAGCTCCATGACCAGGTCATAAGTAATATATAGTTCTACTTCAATTAAAAGCTCTGTATCTCCCTCTTTTTTAATTTGCTGCGATTCATGAAGAGGCAGACTTTTAATGTATTTTCCTTTATCTCCTTTAAACGACAAAAGTATTTTTTCGGGAACAGCCTCCTTGCCGGATGGCCTGGTAATACCAAAACAATGTTTAAAATAGGTATTGACATCAAATTCTTCTTCCAGCCTGAACTTTTGTTTCGTGATTTCCAGGTTACTGATCCGGTCAAGCGCAAAAGTTTTTATGGTATTGTCCTTCCTGTCTTTAGCCAGCAAGTACCACCTGCTTTCAAATTCTTTAAGCGCCAGCGCCTCAGCGCTCCGTTCAGAGAAATGCTGTCCATAATATTTTTCATAAAAAAAGCGGACAACCACCCTGTTCCGTATAGCAAACAAAAGCTCATGAAAATGCTGCATTCCCTGTGGGCGACGTTTTTCCAGGTGCACACAGGAGGCTATACTTTCAGCCATATTGAATGCCAGGTATGCATTATAGGCGTCTGCAACCCTGCTGCCAAAGTCATCCGGGAGCTCATCCTCCTTTAAATAATATTTGCGGGTAGCCGCATCGTATTCGATCTCCTGTTTATAAAGCGATAAGATCTCCTGTTTATCCCTGACGAAAGTGCGACTGGAGAAGAACATATTATAACCGTGTATTT